>CALMPX010000134.1 GCA_937871355.1 uncultured Bdellovibrio sp. | reverse complement strand
AATTAAATAGCTCGCCCCCATTTGTCGTAAAAGTGTGACGACTTTCTAAATTGATCTCTTCTAAAGTTTCTAAACAGTCCGCTACAAAAGCGGGACTCACCACAGCGATGTTTTTGATATTTTTAGCTGGCAGTAGCTTAAGAATATCATCGGTATAAGGCTGAAGCCATTTTTTTACTCCAAGCCGACTTTGAAAGGTCATCGTGTATTGCGATTCGTTTAAATTTAATTTTTTAGCAATGGCCTGAGTCGTTTGAACACAGTGTGAACGATAGCATTTAATGGCACATGTATTTTGACTCAGACAGCAGTTTTCTGAAAGCTGACATTCGCTATTTTTAGTGATCTGCTTTTCTGGTAGCCCGTGATAAGAAAAAATCCAATGCTGTGGTCGAACGGATTTCATTTTTTCAAATACAGAATTTAAATAAAAATCTTGGTTATGAAAAGGTTTAATAAATTTAATATCAGCTGATAAATTAATTTTACGAGCAAATTTAAGAACGGATTTAATAACAGAGCCAGTCGTTGCATCCGCGTACTGGGGAAACATAGGACAGATAATAATTTTATCGATATTTTCGTTTTTAAATTGATTTAACGAAGTCCAAATAGAAGGCTCTGAAAAAGACATCCCGATTTTGACTGAATAATCTGTGTTGAGTAGTCCTTGTAGTTCTTGAGCAAAAGCTTCCGTATTTACTTTTAAAGGAGATCCTTCCGGAGTCCAAATTTTTGCATACTTAGCGGCTGATCTTACGGCGCGAAAAGGAACAATAATTAAATTCACAAGAATCCAACGAAATAGATAGGGTAAAGCAATCACATCTTCATCCATGAGAAATTTTTTAAGATAGAAGCCCACATCTTGAGTCGATGGTGATTCGGGAGTTCCAATATTAACAATGAGTACACCAGTTTTCATGAGCTCGCCTTTAAAATTGAGTTTGTAATATGATATGAATTTTTAATAATTTTACTTAAGCCAATGCCTGCGACATAGTTTCCATGAAGATAAATATTGTTTTCAGGAAGAGCAAATTTATTTTGAAAATCAGCTAACACGTGATCGTAAAGAGGCAGTCCACTCGGCCAGTACGTTACATAAATTTGACGAATGGGAGTGTTCATCTTAAAAATAAGTTGTCTGGTCTTCAGCATATAATTTCTAAGTTCATCTGCATTTAATTGATGTATATTTTCTGCTTCTTGATTGTTAAAGATATAAGTTTCACTAGAGTCTTCATTTTGAATACGATTTATAAAAATATCTGAATTAAAAAGAACGCCCAAACATTGAGTTTCGTTGTTTTGTGGAATCAAGCAACCAAAGCCCTGCGGACGATCTGATTTATCTACGCGGCAGGTGATTGATATCACATGATTCATTTTAATTTTCTCGAGTTCTGCGCCTAAAGATTTGTTTTGTAACATAACGGTTTTAGCTGCATCTTTGGCTGAAGTGGCAATTATGGCAATATCATAAGGTTGTGAGAAATCGTAATTATGATTGGTGAATATTTTCACACCAAGTGAAAGACATTTTTGTTCGAGAGATTGAATAATATCTTCCATGCCATTTTTACCAGAAACAATGCCCTTAAACTTTTCCTTTTTAGACTGGAGCATGTGGCCTAAAATATTCTGAGCATTGAGATGATCAGCTGTAGAGGCGTAAATTCCCTGTAGACCCGGGGACAACATGTAATGAGTGAAAGCGTAGCCTAAGTATTTTTCAGAC
>CALMPX010000133.1 GCA_937871355.1 uncultured Bdellovibrio sp. | reverse complement strand
AAAAACTGCGCGAAGTGGCTGACATGTATGAAAAGCATTTTTTAAAAGAAATGATGAAACAGATGAAAGCGACGACCTCTGAAGGCACAGGTCTATTTAAAAAAAATAATGCAGAAAAAATATTTCAAGAACAATTAGATGACGAGCATGCAGGACAGTGGAATAAGCAGGGAAGTTTTGGTCTGTCGGATATGATTTATGGTCAACTGATGGATCGCTACGGATCTCAGTTTGGTTTAAAAGAAAATAACATGGAAAAACCAGCTGGACCGATTGAGCTTGATCAAAAAAAACACGATATTAAAGATTTAAAATTCGGCGACGAGTTTTCAATAAAAATAGAATCAAAAGATTCTTTGGGTGCTTCAAATGAAAACCAAACGGTTAAAAACCCTTGGGCCGGAACTTTGCAATCAAAAGAGCTCATAAGTGATGATCACACGCTGTATAAGATTAAACACGACAATGGGCTGGAAAGTCTCATTACGATACAGGGTGGGGTCAGTGAAAAAACCCGCTTTTTGTCCGGCGGTGACTATTTACAGGCGGGTGATGAAATTGGCTTGGCTAAAGAAACCAGTCCTTTGTTCTGGACGGTTAGGTCAAATTTAAAAGAGACCTAGAATAATTTGGAGAGTAGTGTACGAATATGATACACTATTTAAGATACAGATTGAGCTTCAGTCTACGATTGATACAGTGTTCTCTCACAGGAGGTTTTTAAATGAAAATTACTCATAATAAAGTCGGACAGAACTTGAATTTATCTGATTCAGTTCGTACAGATAAATCAAAAGAAAAATCTGCTGTTGAAGCATTGGGTGCTGATAAAAAAACTTCGGAAGCTAAAGGTGTAAAAGATTTAGTTTCGTCAGGTCAATTCGATGCAGCGAAATTAGATTTATCAGAGAGAGCTCAAGATGTTCGCAAAGCTAAAGAGATGGCGCAAGCGGCTCCTGATGTGGATATGGATAAAGTCGATAAGTTCAGAAAATTAATCGATGAAGGAAAATATAAAGTCGATGCCAAAGCTGTGGCGGATCGTATGGTCAATGAAGGACTTTTGAACTTAGGACAAACAAGCAACGATTAATCATCAAAAAATATGTTCTGTGAATGATAATAAAGAAACTCAAGGAAGAGGATCTTATGACGGCCGAAAAATTGATCTCAAATCTAGAAGACCTAACTAAAAACTATCGCCAGTTATTGGATTTAGTTCGTAAAGAAAAACAACTGCTTATTGATGCTAATATAGATTTTATCAATGAAAGTAATTTTCAAAAAGAAGTTCTTTTAACAAAAATTCAGGAGCTTGATGCTCACCGTGTAGATTACGCGAGCGAAGTCGCAGATAAATTAAATATTTCAAAAGGTGATGCCCGGTTATTAAATATCGCCAACCACTTGGGTGGTGCGCAAGGCGATAAATTACGTTCACAGCATGCTGCTTTGGAAATGATATTAAAACGTTTGTCTGAAATTAATAAAGATAATGCCATTTACGCAGAAGCCGCTGTGCATACAGTAAGTAAAGCGCTTGAGAGCATTAGAGAAACTCTTATGGGACAAAAAACTTATCAGAACAAAGGTAAGTATCAGCAAGGCACGGATAAATCAGGGCACTTAGTAAGTAAGGAAGCGTAGCAAGACATGGCTAAAATAAACGGTTTGATGGATATTGGTAAGCGAGGGATGGCTGTCAGCCAGGCTGCATTGCAGACAGCTTCGCACAATATTAGTAACAAATCGACCGAAGGTTATACTCGTCAACGTTTAGAAACGTCCACGAGCCTTCCTGTAGACGAAGGAAGATTTCGTCAAGGGATGGGAACGCAGATTAGTGGAATTAATCGCATAAACAATCCCTGGTTAGAAAAACAACTCGAGCGAGAAGGCAGTCAGTTTGCTTATCTCGAGGGTCAAACTCAAGCTTTAGGTCGTTTAGAAAATGCTCTGAATGAACAAAGTGTGAAAGGTTTAAATGCCTCGATCAGTGAATTTTTCGGAGCATTTCGTGAATTAGCAAATAATCCAGAAAGTGCTTTGCCTCGTACGCAAGTGCGTGAAGCCGCTTTGTCTCTGATCCAAACATTCAAAGATGCCCAACGTCAGTTTAGCGACGTCAGTACCGATTTAAATAAAAGTATTGAAGCTTCAGTTGGTGATGCCAATATTCTGGCTAAAGAAATTGCTGATTTGAATAATAAAATTCGTGATACCGAAAATTCTGGAAATGGTCCGGCTAATGATGAACGTGATCGTCGCGATTTATTAGTTAAAAAATTATCAGAAAAAATGGACATTTCGTATGCTGAAGATCCTCAATCAGGCATGTTGAATATCACTGCGGGAAATACCGGCCTCTTAGTGGCGGGCACGAGTACCGGAAAAATCAGTACTTCGATCAATGAAAAAGGTCATATTGTTATTTATAATGAGCTCAGCCAAGGTGGATCTCGGTTTGACATCACTGAGCAGTTTCGTAAAGGCACCATCGGTGGCGCGCTGGCTATGCGTGACGGACAACTCTCTAAAATGAGTAGCCAGTTAGAAGACTTAGCCTACAATATCGCTTCGAACGTGAATCAAGCGCATGCGGAAGGTTACGATCGTTACAATCAAACGGGTGTGCAGTTTTTTGAACTCCCTCAAGATGGTAGTTTTAGTATTGAAAATTTTAAAATAAATGATTCTGTTCAGCAAGATGTTGGAAAAATAGCTGCGGCCGCTCGTCCCGGAGCCGCTGGCGATAATACTGTGGCCAATGTGATTCAAGGCTTACAATTCCAGCCGCTCATGGAAGACGGAAAATACAGTTTTGATGATTTCTATAACTCTAAAGTCGGCGAGATTGGACTCTTAACTCAAAGAGCGACGAGTGCTTTGGAATCTCAAAAAAGTACTTTAGATCAATTAAAAAATGTTCGTGAAAGTGTCAGCGGTGTCAGTTTAGATGAAGAAGCTGCAAAAATGATTGAATATCAAAAAAGTTATGAAGCTTCAGCGAGAATGATTAAAGTGGCTGATGAGATGTTCGATACGATTTTAAACCTTAAACGATTATAAAGGAGTTGATTTGTGCGTATCACTGATAAAATGAACCAAAATCAATTTCTGAGTAATGCTCAGAAAAATCGTACAGAGCTGAGCAATCTTCAAAATCAAGCTGCGACCATGAAGCGTATCAATAAGCCATCAGATGATCCCATCGGAGCCGCTAAGGCTTTAGAAAATAGAACAGAAAATAAAAATTTAGAACAATTTGATCGTAATATTTTATTCGCCAGATCTTTTTTGGAAAAGTCAGAATCAACTTTGTCTCAATTAAGCGAGTCACTTGTGCGTGCAAAAGAATTAGCCTTGCAAGGAGCCAATGATACGAATGGCGGAGTTCCTCGCCAGATGATTGCAGAAGAAATCTCTCAGATTTATAATTCAGTAGTCGAAATGTCGAATCGTCGTTTCGGAGAACGTTATATTTTTGGTGGCTATCAAACGACGGAAGCACCTTTCACCAAGTCGGGTGAATTCCGCGGTGATGAAGGACAGATTCAAATTCAAAATCATAAAGGTCAGTTTTTGCCAATGAACTTAAGTGGTTCGCAAATTTTTTTAGGTGAAAATTTAGGTTATGAAGGTTCGATTAAAAGACCATCAGAAGTTCCGCAGACAGTCCGCGAACTCCAAGATTATAAATTAACAGAAGTGATCAAAGACATTGAGAAAGATGTGAATCGAGAAGATTTGCTTGAATCGCGAGGACCAGCCACAGTTGGACGTGTTCAGCGGGTTTCTCAAGCGGATCCTATTAATAGCTCGTCGGGAGCAAATATTTTTTCTCTTATGACCACTTTGGAAGCGGCTTTGAGAACCAATGATAAAACTTCTATCCAAAGCGTTTTGGAGCCTCTCGATCAAGCATTAAATCAAATTAATTTAGCTCGCGCTGAAGTAGGCGGTCGCCTCAATCAAATGAATGCAGCAAGTGATGGCATTCAGAAAACGATCGTTGACAATAAAGCTCAGAATTCGCTTATAGAGGATGCAGACCTATTTAAGGTTATGACAGATTTAAACAAGTCGGACACAGCCCTGAAAGCCACGCTAGAGACCTCTAGCAAGATGATGACTCAAAGCCTTCTTGACTTTCTACGGTAGACCACATAACTAACCCGTTCGACCGTAATCGGGATATAGTATTGTAGACAGAAGGAGTTCGTCACATGCTCGTACTTACAAGGAAGTTAGGTGAAAGCATTGCTATCGATGATCATATCAAGATCAGAGTAGTGCAAATCAAGGGGAAGCAAGTCCGCCTAGGCATAGAAGCGCCTAAGGACACTAAAATTCACCGTGAAGAAGTCTATATGGCCATCCAAGATCAAAATCAGCAATCGGTTCAAGTGAGTTCGGATAAAGTTAAAAACATTTCGAAGCTTCTCAAGCCAGAGTAGCTATTCGCGTTATTTTCATAAAAAAATTGATGTCTGCTGGATTTAAGTCCAGAATTTGATTAACCATTTCCTGGGGTTTGGTGTCTTATTTATTAGCAGTTAATTTGAAAATTACTGTTAAGTAAATATAAGACTTAGTGTATATTCAATTTACACGTCAGAACCAGGAGACGTAGTTTGTTAAATAATTTAACAAATATTTTTTAGAGGGGCGTTAACGTGATTATTAAGACTACTCGATTTGGAGAAGTAACGATTCAAAACGAAGATCTACTCACTTTTCCAGAAGGCCTTTTAGGTTTTCAAGATCTACGTCAATTTGTTCTCCTCGATGATCCGAATGATGATATTTTCGCATGGTTACAAAGTTGCGAACTTCCTTCTATTGCCTTTCCCATTTTAGAACCTGAAATTTTTGGTCAGCATTACACAGCAGCGTTAACTAAAAATGAAATGGAATCTTTAAAATTGAAGGCAACTCAAAAGCCCACTTACATGAACATTATTACTATTCCTGATGATCCCACTCAAATGACAGCTAACTTAAAGGCGCCGATTGTTATCAATCAAACGGAGAAAGTGGCTCGCCAGTGTGTTCTTCAGGATAATAGCTTAGCGATTCGTGAGCCGATCTTTGTTAAATTGCAAAGTCGCGTTGTTCAAAGCCCAGAGACTTCAATCAAATCATTGTCTAAAAATTTAGATTTTGCAGTTAAGATTGATCACTCTGTGAATTACTCTGAAAAATCTTCGATTGATCAAGAGCTTTAATCTGTGACATCCTCAGGGGATGTCATTTTTTAACATTAGGCTCTCTCGTATTTTCTTCACTCAAGCCGCTCGTCTTATAAAGCTCAGTAAAACTGAACCTATAAATTCGCATCATCAAATTGAAATGCCTCCGGAAATCAGTGCCTATTCAAGCAATTGGAAAGAAGATCTCATTGATTGGAGTAGTGGCCGATCAATTTATAAAACATTATTTAAAGCCTCTCGTCCGCTTGTTGTCAAAATTGTTATTTTACAAGTCGTCGCGAGTAGCTTTGCTTTTATGACTCCGATTTTTATTAATCAGTTTATCACCAAGCTACAGTTGTTAAATTCTGGCGCTATGTTGTGGTCGCAAGATAACACGATCACTATGATATTATTGTCGATCGGTTTAGGGCTCTGTGGCGGTGGGCACGGATTGATGATTCAACATTATTTTTATCGAACGCTTAATTTTTTTCAAATTACGACAAACATTGTAAATAAAAAAATTTACACTCATGCATTGAAAATTTCTAATGCCACCAAACAAAAAAACCAAGTGGGAGAAATTGTTAATTTAATGAGTTCTGATGCGGAAGCAATGGCGGACTCCGTCCAGGTTACAGTGGATTTGTCAAATTCATTATTGTTGTTGGTTGGATCATCGATCATGCTTTTCTATTATATTGGGTGGTCTGCTTTAGTTGCTATTATCGTGATGGCGCTATTGATTCCGATGACTCAGCGTTTGGTGAAAAGATTTACGCATTTAGAAGATGAACAAATGAAATTTCGCGATCAGAGAATGTCGATCATGGCTCAGATTCTAAATGCGATTCGCGTAGTCAAATATTTCTCATGGGAAAAAAGTATTTTCGAAGAAGTAACTCAGGTCAGAAATAATGAAATTGCTTCTCGGATTAAATTATATAAGTCAGAAATATTTGCAGGACTTATTTACACTTCAATTTCGACTGTCGTTTTATTCACCGCTTTGTTCACTCATTACTTACGTGGATTTGAAATCAATTTAGCTATTGTTCTGACCTGTGTTTCTATTTTCTCGACGATGGAAGACCAGTTCGGAGGATTGTCTCGTTATATCAGTCGGTTCACCAGTATTTTTGTAGGTGGTGCTCGAATTTCTAGTTTTTTAAAATCTGAAACGATTAACGATTTTAAAGGTTCAGTGGTTTATAAAGATAAACCCGATATCGTTTTCGATAAAGTTAGTTTTTCTTATGGTGAGAATTCAAAAAAGATTTTTTCTGATCTATCTTTTAAAGTCGCTCAGGGCGAAGCATTAGCGGTGATTGGGCCGGTGGGTTCGGGTAAGTCGACATTACTACAATTAATTCTGAATGAAATGACATTGCAGTCAGGGCGAATTTCTTTACCACGAGAGAGTCGAATAGCCTATCAATCCCAAGAGCCATTTATTTTGAACGGAACATTGAAGGAAAACATTATTTTTGGTAACGAAGATAAAGCGGCGAATTTGAACCAAGCGATTTACTTATCAAGTATGACTTCAGATATTAAACTTTTCCCTAACGGTTTACAGACTGAGATTGGCGAAAAAGGTGTCAACTTATCCGGAGGGCAGAAGCAGCGGGTGTGTTTAGCACGATGTGTGTTGTCGAATCCAAGCCTTATTTTATTAGATGATCCGTTGTCAGCCGTCGATATTCATACCGAGGCGACATTATGTTCCGATTTGATTTTTGGTGAGTGGAAAAACAGAACTCGAATCGTGACGACTCATCGTATTTCTCATTTAAAAAGTTTCGATCGTATTCTTTTTTTGAAAGAAGATGGTTATGTCACCGGAACTTATGAAGAATTATTCCAAACATCGAACGAATTTAGAAGATTTATCGAAATAGAAACGCGTAATCAAAGTTCAGAAAAAGAAATTGTACTTTCAAAATCTGAAGCGGCCACCACACAGGTGATTTCTGATAATTCACGAATTACGGTGGATGAGGATCGGGTGATTGGTTCTGTGGAAGGGGCTGTGTATAAGTCTTATATCATGGCTTTAGGCGGTGAGGGTACACGTCGAATTTGGATTGTGTTCTTTGTCTTTTTAACAGCTATTTGGGAGTTCTTTCTCCGTTGGCGCAAAAAACATGGATCACTAAATACAGCGGAATTGTTGATGCGCAGACGCTCATTTATGGATACGGGGCCTTGGGTTTAATGACCATGGTAATTTATTATTTCACCAATCTATTTTGGATGAAACGAGGTATTATTGCAGGACGCCTTTTTCATGATAATGCTTTGAATGCGATTTTAAAAACGGAAATCCGCTTTTTTGATAGCACGCCGGTTGGTCGGATTTTGCAAAGGTTTTCACGTGATGTGGAATCCGTGGATATTCATATTCAATGGACTTTCGAGCAAACCATAAATTCGATCTTGCAAGTTACGTTGGCTTTTTTACTGATCGTTATCACCTTGCCGATCACACTTATTTTTTTAGTGCCGATTCTGGTATATTATTACTTCCTGCAAAGTGCATATCGTCGCGTCGCCAGAGAAGTCAAACGTTTGGATTCTTTAGCTCGATCACCGCGCTATGCACACTTTAAAGAAACGCTACAAGGTTTAGTCGTTATTCGCGCTTTTAAAAAAGAAAATTATTTTGATCAAGAGTTTTTGCGAAAACTTCAAAAATCAACTCAGGCTTTTTATACTCACTTGATGGTCAATCGTTGGTTCTCGACAAGATTGCCGATTATTGGTTCAGTCATATCCACTATCACCGTATTAGCGATTGTCTACTCCAGCTTTCATCATTTGATTTCAGCCGGAATTGCCGGGCTTATTACATTGTATGCACTTCAATTTTGGAGATATCTCAATTGGGGAATTCGTATTTTCTCAGATCTTGAATCACGAATGACTTCAGTCGAGCGACTGAGTTTTTATTCCGATTTATTGCCAGAAAAAGAATTTTCATCTAGTGAGCTGATTCCACAAACGGGAAATCTTGAATTTAAAAATATTAAGCTCAGATATGCCGATCATTTACCGTATGTTTTGAATAATGTCAGCTTCGATATTAAAAGCGGAAGCAAAGTGGGCGTCGTTGGACGAACTGGTTCGGGAAAATCCACTTTATTCCAAGCGGTCTACCGCTTTGTGCATTTTGATCACGGAGACATATTATTAGATGGACGATCGATCCGTGATTATGCGATTTATAACTTACGTAAATCTTTAGCGGTTATTCCACAGGATCCTTCGTTGTTTATGGGAACGTTAAGATCTAATCTTGATCGCTACGCGGAAAAAAGTGATGTAGAAATTTTTGAGATTTTACGAAAAGTCGGTTTACTCGACTTAGTACAAAGATGGCCGGATCAATTAGATCATTTCATCACTGAAGGTGGCGCTAATCTGTCGCAAGGACAGCGACAGTTGATTTGTTTAGCTCGGGCCTTATTGATGAAGGTCAAAGTTATTTTCTTGGATGAGGCCACCGCTAGTGTCGATGTCGAAACAGATGCTTTGGTTCAAAAAGTTATTCGTGAATCACTGGATGGAATTACTTTGGTCACGATTGCTCACAGATTGTCAACGCTTCAGGGTTATGATAAAATTATTGAATTGGATAATGGACGGGTGGTTTAGATTCGTTAGGTGTATCATCCTGAGACACTAAGTTTTTGACAGCTGTATAGCGTAGACGTTTACCTGAGAACGTTTTTATATTTCAAATCGAACAAAATTGTTATAGTTAGGCCAGTAAATAGCAGTGATCCTAGTGTATGAAAAAATATACTATTTTCTATATGTTGTTCTGTTTGGCTTCAAATCAGGCTTTAGCGCAGTCTACGTGCCAGGAGTTGTTTGAGAGATTGCCAGTTTTGATCTCCAAAGAAAACTTTAGTAGCCTTTATCGCGAAACTTTAGAAAAAACTAACTTGGTACGCAATAATTCTGATTTTGCAGCGATTTTTTCTCAAAATCAAAAGCCAGGTTGGACAGCATATAATAGTGTTTCTATTCTTTTGAAAATGCTAGAGTCTCCTTTGTATCTTAAATTACCAAACATCGAAAAATTAGCGTTAAAAAAAGAGTTTTCTCAAAACAATGCTATTTTAGAAAAACAATTAGATGAATCCTTGAAGTCGCCTGAATTTTTAGAGAAGTATAAAAAACATATTGATGAAAATTAT
>CALMPX010000132.1 GCA_937871355.1 uncultured Bdellovibrio sp. | reverse complement strand
AAAAACAGTTTTGACCGGTGCCTGAGTTTTCATAAGAACTCCGCCGCCTGAATCGGAAACAATGATACAGCTTGGATCACCATCCGAATCGGTCACATCGTCATCACAAAGTATGAGTCCATCTTTAATCGCGTCTTGAAATTTTTTAGATTTTTTGTATTTAATGTCTGAGGCACTCATCGAAGTGACTCCGTAACCAGCCATCGTCATCATTTGACCGGGCTTGATGAGATAATCTTCCATCATCACTGGAGCTGGGGTGTATCCTGCGGGAAGCTCTCCGCGGAAGTAAATGAGACCAATATCGGATTGATTCATTTTAGGCTGTTTACTGTCATCAGTTTGATAATCGCTGTGGATAACAACTTTTTCGGCGTGGCGAATAAATTCGTTGTCGTTGTGGTAATCCATGACTTCATAACCATGAGTGCTAAAAATGACTTCAAAATCACTATGTGTTTTCGAAAGACAATGAGCTGCTGTTAAAACCACATTTTTGAAAATGATCACGCCGGTACAAACGTAACCTTTCTTAAGATCATGAACTAAAACGGTATGAGACGCTATGGTATCAGTCTCTGGAACAATTGTTCCAGATATAATCGCTGAGCTCGATTTGGTGTTGATATTGTTTTGGCGAGCTTCTTGGCCGCAGCTGGCTAAAACGAATAGACTCATTAGTGAAATAAGTACTGTTTTCATGTTTCCCCTTAATTAGATGTTTGGTTTAATCAACAAATGAGATAAACCACAAGCTCTACAGAGGAGATTATAAAAATTTCAGCTGATTTTAAATATAGACGTTCTCATGGCTCATTCGACTATGAAAAATATTCTATATAGCGTCGATGGACTCAGTTTTTTGATTTATAAGATATTAAACCGTAAACACTCAGAAAGATCAGAACTAAGCTGATGATTTGAGAAATACTGAGAGCATTTCCCACCATCAGGCCACGATCATCATTGCGATAAAATTCAATGATAAAACGACAAAAGCTATGAAGCATCAGCCAAGTGAAAAATATTTGACCACGGAATTTCGATTTTAATTTGAAAACAAAACTAAACACCAATAGTTCCGCTATCACCATGTACAATTGAGTAGGGTGAAGGCCGTTAATCGCCCAAGGCAATGAACACGCTTTGCCATAACAACAGCCCTCAAAGAAACAGGCCATGCGCCCTAAACCATACATAAGCGAAAATGCAGGCGCCATAAAGTCAGCCCAGCGAAGAAAGTTTTCACCTTTGCGGTTTAAAAAAATAAGACTGGCGATCATAGCCGAAAGCATTCCGCCGTAATAAACATATCCACCATTCCAAAACTGAAAAATCTGTAAGGGATAGAGAAGATAATAACGAGGTTCTTCATAGGCGACATGTAAAAGTCTTCCACCGATAAAGCCGAAGACCATAATCACTAAGGCTAGATCAAAAGCCGTCTGGCGATTAAAATTTTTATTTCTTTCAACTCGCTTTGAAAGGAAAGAAAGAACGATGAGCAAAGAGATACTGATAACCAGATAAAATGTTGGCAAATGTATAAAGCCGATATTTATAAATGGCTTCATGCTGTTTTTTCTTTATCTATAGAAATAATAAGAAAGAAAACGCCAATCACGATAGCTGAATCGGCAAAATTAAAAGTAGGAAAAGAATATTTAAGGCTCCATTGAAAATCGATAAAGTCGATGACATAACCGTAATGAAGACGATCGATATAATTTCCGATGGCGCCTCCAAAAATAAGACTTAAAGAGATCAATTGAAGCATATTGTTTTTAAATTCAGATAAACTTTCTGATTTAATATGATAGATCAAAGTCAAAACGATGGCACAAACAAGTGGTGGAATTCCAAACATAAACCAATCACGAATTTCGGGATGGCTTTTTTCCATAAAGCCGAAGGCCGCCCCGAAGTTTCGTGCATAGGTCATACTTAAAAAACCATCAATTAAGGCTTTGGTATCATGCAAGCCAAATTGAGTTTGAATATAGGCTTTTGTTATTTGATCCAAACAAATAATGAATATTGAAATACAAATCAATAAGCTTATTTTCTTAAGCATCTAAGTAAGTGCCTCGACGCATTTTGGACAAATTCCGGCGGTGATTGCATTTGTAGAAATACTTTCAGAGTAGGTCCAACATCGCACACATTTTTCCCCCGGGGCTTTCGTTGCTGTGATAGACAATTCACCTTCTGATAATGTCACATTTGAGACGATAAAGAACTCACGAAGATTACATTTGGTATGACTTTTATTAAAATCATTTAAAGCTTTAAAGGTATCTCCGCTGGCTTTAACTTGCAACTGAGCTTCAAGGCTAGCTCCAATGGTTTTTTCAGCACGTAAAA
>CALMPX010000131.1 GCA_937871355.1 uncultured Bdellovibrio sp. | reverse complement strand
AAAGATAATTGAATAAAGCGGAGCGTGCTCCACCAACATGAAGGTAACCGGTTGGACTGGGAGCAAAACGAACGCGAACTTCTGAAAAATTTGACATAAAAAAACCCCTGATGTGATCAAGGGTTTATTGTATGGTGCTGAAATATTTATGTAAAACGATTATTGATTAAAAATATCTTTAACTTCTTGAGATTGGTTAACGATCTCTTTAACTTCTGGAGCAAGGTCTAATTCCTTGATCAGCAAAGTTTTAGCCGTTTCTAACATCTTTTTTTCGCCAAAGCTGAGCTCTTTATCGACTTTCAACATATATAAATCACGCAATACTGCAGCAATTTCCACCACAGATCCGGTTTTAATTTTTTCCATGTATTCACGGTAACGACGGTTCCAAGTTTGAGTGTCGATTTTAACGTTTTTATCTTTCAAAATCTCAACGACTTGAAGGCCTTCTTCTTTGTTGATGAGGTGGCGCAAACCCACTGATTTGATATTAGCGGCTGGAATCATAACACGCATTCCCGACTCGATGATCACGACCGAGTAAAACTCGTGTTTTGAGCCTAAGATTTCTTTAAATTCGATTTTATCAATACGTCCTACGCCGTGCCCAGGATATACTGCGTGATCGCCGACCTTAAATTGAGGCATGAAATCTCCTTAAATTACGTCCCGTATAGCTGATTTGAGAAATCCCGAATCATACCATTATGAAACATGCACAGACTGTACCTCATTTGTACTCGCTTTAAACCACTTTAAACGGCGTACAAAAAAGCACACATCCAACAGATAGGCAGTATTACCATTTTTGACACAATTCATCAAATTTTAATGACGTTTTTTAGAGCTCATTGTAATTTATACAGATAAAAAGGTGCAGAGTCATAAAAAAAGCCTCGTTTCAACAACGAGGCTTTTTTTGTTTCAAATCGTCTATAACGCCGGGAAGGGTACGGCGTACCTTTTAAGACATTTTATCGTGGTATTCTTTTTCGCTGAAATCATCAACTAGGATAGCGTCGTAACGAACTTTATCGGCCTCGCTTAAAAGCTTAAATTCATCGGCAGAAATAATTTTCTTCTCGAGAGCTTCTTCCCAAGAAGCTAATCCCCGTTTAGCTTTAACTTGTCCCGCTTTGAATCCGGCACGGATTTTTTTCTCAGCAGCCTCAGACTTAGTGACAACGCTAAAGG
>CALMPX010000130.1 GCA_937871355.1 uncultured Bdellovibrio sp. | reverse complement strand
TAGTTCAGTTTTGCTTTTGCAGATTCTTTAATTTCTTTCGCTGCTAAGGCCACTGGCTCTTTCGTTTTTTTAGATTTTTTTGGAGTATCCATTTCAATTGAATCATCACCATCTGTATGTTCAGACATATCCGCTGTTAATAACATCGCACCGATTCCATTTTTCGATAAAATTGAATGACGTAATTCAGTTTTAATGGCCGGATTGGCTTTTAAGTATTCTTTGGCTTGATCGCGACCTTGTCCCAGACGTTCACCTTTGTATGAATACCAAGAGCCTGATTTTTCAACCATATTAGCTGTCGTCGCTAAATCTAATATATCGCCTTCTTCAGAAATACCTTCTCCGTACATAAGATCAAATTCCACTTTTGTAAACGGAGGAGCCATTTTATTTTTAACAACTTTAACTGCTGTTCTATTTCCAACAACATCTTCACCATTTTTGATGGCTCCTACGCGACGTACATCTAAACGAACTGAAGCGTAGAATTTTAAAGCGTTACCGCCCGTGGTTGTTTCTGGATTACCAAACATCACACCAATTTTCATACGAATTTGATTGATGAAAATAACTAGTGTGTTTGAACGACTAATGGCCGCTGTTAATTTTCTTAAAGCCTGAGACATCAAACGAGCTTGTAGACCCATATGAGAGTCTCCCATTTCTCCTTCGATTTCGGCACGTGGAACTAAGGCCGCTACGGAATCGATGACGAGGACGTCGATAGCCCCTGAACGTACAAGCGTTTCAGTGATTTCTAAAGCTTGTTCGCCTGTGTCCGGCTGAGAGATCAAAAGATCTTCAACATTTACACCTAATTTACGAGCGTAGTTTGTATCTAATGCATGTTCAGCATCAACGAAAGCCACAACGCCACCGCGTTTTTGTGCTTGAGCAATTGTTGATAAGGCTAAAGTTGTTTTACCAGAAGATTCTGGGCCAAAGATTTCGATGATACGACCTTTAGGAAGTCCACCGATACCAAGTGCAACGTCTAAACTTAAAGAACCGGTCGAAATAACTTCCACGTCTTTATTTAAATCCCCGGCTCCGAGTTTCATGATTGAACCTTTTCCAAATTGTTTTTCAATTGTGGAAACGGCCAATTCTAAGGCTTTTAGTTTTTCGGCTGCGCTTTTGTTATCTGCTGCTGTGTGTGCTGACATATATATCCCCTTGTTAATTTTACTTGTTAAAATCTTTATTCAATTTCGTTAACTGTTTTGCACTTCAATATAATGTTGAAGATTCTGATTCGCTGCAATCGTTGCGGCTAACTGAATGTCTTCACGTGAACTGAGAGCGCTGAAGTCATGATGAAAAATCAAAGTTGTGATTGTACTGTGTTCTTGTGCATCACTTATACCGCTCACAGAGATAAATACTGTGCCCACGGGCTTTTCATTTGATCCGCCGTTCGGTCCAGCGATTCCTGTGATAGCCACGGCATAACTGACTTTAAGTAATATTAAAGATTGTTCAGACATTTCTTTGGCACATTCAGCGCTGACCGCACCGAATTTTTCCAGAGTTTCGTCTTTCACACCTAAAACATCGACCTTCACATAATTTGCGTAAGTAACTAAGGCCCCCATAAATACGTCGGAGACTCCGGATACTTTGGCAAACGAGTTTGA
>CALMPX010000129.1 GCA_937871355.1 uncultured Bdellovibrio sp. | reverse complement strand
GCTCCAGGTGCTGGCGTTTTATCATCGGTTCATATGCAATCTGGTCGTGATTCATTAGTTTACCTCATGGTCGGTGGACAAAAAAATAAAGTTAAATCAGTTTCTTTCGCAGGAACTAAAGAAATCACAATTCCAAAAATGGGATCTTTAGTTTACGCAGGTCTTGGTAAACCAGAAGATTTTGCTAAAATTAATGTAGCTGGTCAGTTTGCATTAATTCAACGTGGAGAAATTGCTTTCGCTGATAAAGTTAAAAATGCTCAAGCGGCCAATGCGACTGGCGTCATTATCTTTAATAACACGGCGGGATTAGCTCAAGGTACTTTATCTGCTGATGGAAAAACTGAAATCGACTTTCCAGTTGTGATGATCGAACAAGTTGAGGGAGATAAATTAGTCGCGTTATTAAACGCGGGTCAAGTTGCTAGCTCAGAAGTATCTACAATTAAAACGAATTACTCGTTATTTGATGGAACTTCAATGGCCACTCCGCATGTTGCCGGCGTAGCTGCTTTAGTTATCTCAGCTTACAAATTAAATCACGGTGGTAAAACTTTAACACCAGCAGAAGTACGATCTTTCTTGTCTAAAACAGCTGTGCCACTTGGTCCAAACAAGGATAACCAATACGGTGCGGGTTTAGTGCAAGCAGATAAAGCCGTAGCTGCAGCATCAAAGTAATCGTTTTTTAGAATTCGTCAAAAGGACCCATGTTGGGTCCTTTTTTTATACAAAATATGAGGGTCCTATGAACATATTTAAAATAACATTGGCTGCCATTTCGATTTTTATCCTTGGTTTAACTGTTCAAGCCAAGGATCGCTATGTCGTTATTTATAAAAGCACTCAAGGCTTTACCGCTATGAATACTTTCATGAAATTAGAATCTTCAAAAGCTTGGGGAATGAAAAAATCTCTTAAGTATCTCAATGGAATGATTTTAGAAAGTTCTGATCAGGCTTCAATGGAAAGATTGAAAATGCATCCGGAAGTAGCCTTGGTTGAAAAAGAAAAAATTTACGCTTTACCAAAGCCGGCGAATGGATTTTTAATTAAACCATCACGAACTTCTGTTGAACAAGCTGCTGTTTCTGGAGACCCCGCACGTTTTGCAACGGGTGATAAAACACCTTGGGGTATCGAAGCGGTTAAAGCTCCGGCCGCTTGGAAATTGGCTTCTGATTCAGGATCTCAAGCGCGAGTTATGATTTTGGATACCGGCTTAGATGTGCATCACCCAGCGATTGGTACTAACTTTGAAAAAGGTCAAAACTTTACGGGTTTACTTGGTCCGGATCAAGATATCACTGATGAAGTGGGTCACGGAACTCACTGCTCTGGAACAGTATTAGGTCTTTATAATGAAGCGACTGGATTTACCGGCGTTGCTCCTCAAGCTAAATTGTTAATGGGTAAAGTTTGTGATACTCAAGGTTGTAGTTCGGCAGCGATCGCTGAAGGGATCAACTGGGCTATTCAAGAAAAAGTTGATGTTGTGAGTATGTCTTTAGGCGGAAGTTCTTCAACGAGCGCAGAAAAAATGGCGATCACGGCAGCTGAAAAAGCTGGAGTGTTTGTCGTTGCGGCTTCTGGAAATGGAGCAGAAGTGAAACCCGATGGGACCATCACGACTCCGGGAGTCAGTTTTCCAGCGGCTCTTTCCACAGTGTTTGCCGTGGGTGCTGTCGACTCAGAATTAGTTAAATCAAGTTTTTCGAATTGGGGGCCTGAATTAGACATCGTAGCTCCGGGTTCAGCGGTCTTGTCATCTATTCCACTAGGTAGTGGTCGTGAGCCGGCAGTGGATATTGTTATCAACGGTCAAAAAACTCGCGTAAAGAGCGCGGCGTTTGCAGGAGCCAGTGATATCTTTAAGCCATTAACTGGATTATTTGTTAATGCAGGATTGGGTAAGCCCACGGATTTTACAAGTGATGTCGCAGGCAAAATCGCTTTGATCAGTCGTGGTGATATCACGTTTGGAGAGAAAATTAAAAACGCCATCGCGGCTAAAGCCATCGGCGCTATTGTTTACAATAATGCTGACGGTCTCATTAGCCCAACATTAGTCGCGGAAGGTGAGCCGAGTATCAATTTTCCAGTGGCGATGATTGAACAGGCTGAAGGTTTAAAAATCATTGACGCTTTAAATATTAAAACTGAAGTCGGTGTCGAAGTCATAACTTTGAAAACCGATTATGCTTTTTTTGATGGAACTTCAATGGCTACGCCTCACGTAGCAGGCGTTGCAGCTTTAGTAATTTCGGCCTACAAAACATCCCATGCAGGGAAAAAAATCACTCCTGCGGCTTTGCGCACATTATTGAAAAAAACGGCAACACCTTTGGCGCCGAATATTCATAATGAATATGGATCAGGACTCATTCAAGCAGATGCTCCAGTTAAATCGGTCTTATCTGCTCCGTAGAATGATCGCAGAGTAAATTAAAATTAAAAATAAAAAAAAGGGAATCATTAGATTCCCTTTTTTATTTTGTGAACCAACTCACATTATCTTTTATTGATATTAGAATCTGTAAGCCAAAATGATTGTCGTACTTTGAGAATCAATTTTTTTGTACTGATTTTTTATATCTTCAAATGAGCCCACAGACGCAATGTTGATTTGACTGAATTGATCGATTTGGTATTCAGCGCCTAAAGAGAATGAAGAACTCAGAGCTAAGGCGATACCGGCTTGATAGCCTGTGCCTTTTATTTTTGACGAGTTTGCGGGGATATCATTTTTGAGAGAAATTTCGTTCATAAAGACATAGCCTAAATATATTTTAAAGGCACTCGCGGCCACACTTAATTGAGCGGCGGCTGTTGTATGAGTATAATTGGATTCTTGTTCAGTGCCTGAAGTCGAAATTTTACTTTTTCCTGATGTGTAATCGCCGCTGAGGTCGAAACCAACGCCAGTCATAGATTGAAGACCTAGTTTCAATCCATAGGTAGGGTCAGACATTTTAACATTCTTGTCGACATCAGCCGTATCAGTCAGTTTAATTGTTTGCATCTTATAGCCGAGACTAGGGCTAATGACGAAGAATGCATGTGATTGTTGTGCTGTTAAAGTGAGTGCAAGTATAAGGACAAGATTTTTAAATTTATTTTGAAACATAACTTATAATATTCAATCCGGGTATGGATGGGTAGCTAAAAGCCTTTGTCAGCAAGGAATCTGGACAAAAGCAGCTTATACGTCGTATTACAGACTGACGGTCTGGCTAGTCTGTAATTTTTCTAATCTTATGTAGTTGATCTTATGGTTGTTATATTCCAAAACCAATAGCGATCGTGTTTTGGACTTCATTTTTTTCCATGTCATTAACATCTTTTATAACCACAGTCGTACCCACGCTGACATTCATTTTTCCGAGATGAAGCCCGAACGCCGCGCCCAGGTAAGGAGAGTACTCGATGGGTTTTTCCTCAGTCGTAACGACTCCGGCATTGGTTGTTTCTTCTTTGGTTTTTTTAGCCTGACCACCAAAACGCACGGACATATTAAAAAGATCACTGAGTCTAAAAACGGAACGCCCACCAAGTTTTAATTTTTCATCTGTAGATGTGATTTTTTCAGGAGCTGTTTGGAAATTTTCTGATCCCGTGCTTTTCGTGTATTCGATTTCTGCTGACAGAAGATCGACACCACCAGTTAAACGAACACCGTACATCGTCTGTGTCACAGTATGTGGACGTGGCGTTGAGCGATAAACAGTTTCAAAACCTAAAAGTGGTTGAATCGTGTATGTGAAATCTTTTGCGCCACGCTGAGCTTGTGAGTAACTACTCATGAATAAAAAAGTTATGAATAAAAAGTATTTTTGAAAGGTGGATAAATTCATAGAATTCCTTTAGCTCAATTTAAAGTTCAGTGATCGGAATATTTATAAAAGCATTTATTCCAGAAGTTATAGGCACGTAGGTTTGTGGATTAGAAATAAAACCGGCAATGTCGACGTCGGCGGTCCAATCTGACCAATTCGAACCTAAACTTGAGGTGTATCCAGCAATTCCATACTGATTTCCGTTTGAAGCGAAAAATGTAATAGAATACGAAGTTGATCCACCGCCAACTGGGGTTACTGCTAGAATTGTGTAGTCATGAGGAATATTAGCTACCGATTCTATCGTATAATTAGCGTACGGTACCGGTGTTGACGTCGGAGTTGTACCGTCAGAAGTCAAAATATATGATCCCGTACACGTCGTTGACCCTACATACAATCTTATGATCAGAGATATCGTCCCATTATTAATCTGCCCGATCATCTTGTTGCTATCACTGCCATTAATAACACAACCCGCCACATCATACATGCCATTAAGCCTATCGCTGGATTCTGACGCCAAACC
>CALMPX010000128.1 GCA_937871355.1 uncultured Bdellovibrio sp. | reverse complement strand
GGTGTAGCATTTTATTTGCTTCGCGCTTTAAAACGAGGATTCTTTGAAAAAGAATCCTTACCAAAAAAGGACTGGGACTTAAAAGATGTTCTAGATTTTTTTTGTATTGGAACATTAACGGATATGGTTCCTTTGATTGAAGATAATCGTGTACTGGTTAAGCATGGAATGAAAGCTTTACAGAATACCACTAAACCAGGACTACGCGAATTACTAGAGAGATTAAACTTAGATCATCGCGAATTAACTTCACAGGATGTTGCAATTAAATTTGCTCCGAAACTCAATGCACTATCGAGAATGGAGTCAGACGTACTTCCTCGAGACATTTATTTGGAATCTGATGCTTCAAAAGCCAAAGGTTTAGTTGATAAGATGATGAAGAATAATGAAACTCGTCAAAGTCTTCAGCAGTCATCGGTCGAAATGGCCGAAGCCAGCTTGTTAAATTGGACGTTTAAAGATTTTAATTTCATTTCATCAAAAGATTTTCACCGCGGGATTATTGGTTTGATTGCAACCAAGATTGCTAATGATACCAACAAGCCTACATTTATTGGATCCGAAGACTTAGATGGAATGATTGTGGGAAGTTCGCGTTTACCAAATGGTTATGATGGTAATCTCGTATTAGCCTTAGCCAGTGCTGAAGCTATTTTAAATCGTTTTGGCGGACATGCCGCGGCAGCAGGATTTGAATTTTCAGCCAGTCGATCGAAAGAATTTATTCAAATCTTAAATAAGTATTACACGGACCAAGCATTGATTCATAAAGAAGTTGAAATTGAATATGACACCGAGGCTGGACTGTCTGAATTAACCAAACCTAACATGAAATGGTATAATTTCGCTGGGCCCTACGGTGTGGGCTTTAGTATTCCTCTTTTTAGATTTAATAATTTAATGCTTGATCAAGTCAAAGAAATCAAAGGTGGTCATATTAAAATGACGGCAACAGATAAAAATCAAGCAGCAAAAAACAAAGTAGATATCTTGTATTTTTCTCCAACGGATCAAAAAAAAGCGCAACTTAAAGTTGGCGGGCAGTACGACATTGTAGGAGAAATCCAAATTAACTATTTTAATAAATCAGAAACAATTCAAATTTTAATGAAAGATTTTATTTTCCATGAATCAAATTAAATCGATTGTACTTTTATCTTCTGGTCTAGATTCCACCGTTAATCTGTTTTTGGCGCATAAGAAGTCCAACGTGGTGCAGACGGTAACATTTAATTATGGACAGCGCGCCTTATTAAAAGAAATCGAATGTTCTCAAAAAATATCAAACTTTTTAAATATTCCTCATGTAGTGATTGATCTTCCTTGGTTGAAAAATATCGGAAGTTCATCATTAAACAACGAAAAGTATACTGTTCCTACAGGTCAAGCTGTATCGATAGCTGATCATGCAGTATCAACTCAGACAGCGAAATCGGTTTGGGTGCCAAATCGCAATGGTGTTTTTCTAAATATCGCGGCCTGCTTAGCTGAAGCCGCTCAAGCGGATCAAGTCATTCCGGGATTCAATTTAGAAGAAGCAGCCACTTTCCCGGACAATAGTGAAGCCTATATGAATGCAGCGACAGCTGCTTTTACTTTTTCCACTTCAAATCATGTCAAAGTTGTATCTTATACTGTCAAAATGGAAAAAACAGAAATCATGAAGATTGCAATAGATGAAAAAATACCTCTGAATATGATATGGCCTTGTTATTTTAGTTTTGAAAATTGGTGCGGAGAATGCGAATCTTGCCTTCGAACTAAAAGAGCCATGATTCAAAACAACATGGACATAAAAGAATTCTTTAAAGGAACGAATAAATGAAATCATTATTTATAGATAAAAATTTTAAATACGATGGGTCTCAGCTGCGTCCCTTGTTCGCCTATGAAAATTACAAAGTCTTAGGTGATTCAATCGTTGCGTGGATCGGTCCGTGTAACATAACGCTTGATCATATGGTTGATCTCGAAGATAAAATTGAAAATGCGCAAATCTGCGGTGATGAGATGGTGCATTTTATAATCGAAGTTTTTGGATCAGATTTAACGGCGGCCGTTTCATTGCAAAGATTATTAGCTTCAATTGCAAAAGACTTCATTCAGTTTGAAACGAAAAATAAGTTTGCCTTAGTTCGAGAAGGTGATGACATCTATCTTATGGATCATGGTCAGAAAAAACTATCAATTTCGATTGCTTCGAAATCATCCGTCAGTTCCATGATCCATTTCGCCATGAATATCGTCAACGAAGGGACTCCTGTTCCGACGGCCTGCTTAAAAGATTTAGGTTTAGAGGGTCAAGCCACG
Organism: uncultured Bdellovibrio sp.; assembly: GCA_937871355.1. GTDB lineage: Bacteria > Bdellovibrionota > Bdellovibrionia > Bdellovibrionales > Bdellovibrionaceae > Pseudobdellovibrio. Next base: position 2,375 of record CALMPX010000128.1, on the reverse strand, counting down.
GCGAAAAAAATAATGAGTTTGTTTGTCGAAGAATATGAATCGATCGTGATCGCGACGAAGAAAGTGATTCCGCTTTAGTTTTAGAATCAATAATGAAAAACAAATAAAAAAAGAGACTTAATAAGTCTCTTTTTTTATTTCTGGGATAAACGATAACTAAAATTATTTAGTTACTTTTTTCTTAACTTCTTCAGTTGCCGTTGCTGCCGCTTTTTTAACTTCGCCAGCAGCCGCTTTTACTTCAGCTTTTGCATCAGCAGCAGCCGCTTTTACTTCTTGTGTTGCAGTTGCCGCAGCTTCTTTAACATCAGCAGCAGCTGTAGTAGCAGCTTCTTTAACATCAGCAGTTGCAGTTGTCGCAGCTTCTTTTGCTTCTTGAGTTACTTCAGTAGCAGTTGTAGTTACAGCAGCTTCTTCTTTTTTAGTGCAAGAGAATGCAGATACTAAAGCTAAAGCGATAATGATTTGTTTCATGGGAGCTCCTTCTGGTTATGTATGTTGTTCGGTCATTTTTAAATTTGAGGTATAATAACTACATAAAAATTCCCCAAAATACAAGATTTCATTAACCACTAAGTCATGATGAAGCATGGCCTAGTGCTTTTAGAACACACAAGCATGTCTCAGAACGCTTTATTTTGCTTATTATGCACAAATAACTACGTATACAAAAATAATGTGTGACCTTTGCGACGGAATAGACTAGTTTTACAGAACTATCTGTCGCGGGGTGGAGCAGCCCGGTAGCTCGTCGGGCTCATAACCCGAAGGTCGTAGGTTCAAATCCTGCCCCCGCAACCAATTTTTTCCTTCGGAAAAATCATATATAAATAAATTATGATCAAAAAGATTCCACTTTCACTTAAAATAATTTACACCGTTTTTATGGCTGTTCTTATGCCGGTGTATCTTTCAAATTATGGACTGACAAATTTTTTATATTTTTGTGATATGGCTTTAATACTTACACTTTTTGGAATGTGGTTAGAAAGTTCTATGCTTATTTCGATGTGTGCCGTAGGTATTGTTGGGGTACAAATGCTATGGGTGATTGATTTTATTTCGACACTCGCAGGATATTCTTTAACTGGAATGACGGCTTACATGTTCAATTCGTCGACACCACTTTTTTTACGAAGCCTTTCCATGTTTCATGGATGGTTGCCTTTTTTACTTATTTATTTAGTGGCCAAGGTGGGTTATAACCGTAGTGCTTTTATTCTATGGACTGGACTCGCTTGGGTACTTATTTTGGTTTGTTTTTCCATTATGCCACCTCCTAACTCAAATGCGGGACTTACTCCGGTAAATATAAATTACGTATGGGGTCTTAAAGATGCCGAAGCGCAAACTTGGATGTCTCCTTATGCTTGGCTGGCCTTGATGACTTTTGGTCTTCCAACTATTTTCTATGCGCCGGTGCATGTTTTACTTAAAAAATATTTTTTGGTAATTAAAAGTTAAATTTTTTATCAAGCATAGGGTGCGATTACTGTTCATATGGAATTGTCTGCTTCTATATATTCAGGTAATCGAACTGACGCGTGGATTTTCTATCCTAATATTGGAGACTTCAATACGATGAACAGGAACAGCGCTATTGCTGTCCGTTGCGTCGGCCGCTAATTCAGATGATGCGATTTAAATAGTATAATATCAACTTACGATAGATTTTTTCTTTTAAATTTTTCGGTTTGAGTAAATTCATACGATTTAATTCGTTATCAAACTTTCCGTTGTCACCTACGGAGGTGAATAAAATTTTGAATAATTCTAAAGCTGATTTCTTTTTCGCTTCCTTTAGTTGTTCCAATGCCAAGACTAAATTTTCTTCTTCTTTTGTGAAATCACTTCCAAAAGGAAAAGGGCTGAATTCGTTTTTAAATTCCGGTAAGCGACTTAATTCAAGCAATTTTTCGGACGTATTATTTTTAAATTCTGCTGGGATTTCATAATCATCTGAAATTTTATGATTTTTTTTGGCTTGTTGTAATAATTCATTCTGAAATTGTGAATCGGTGATATTTAAAATAGCTTGAATGCATTCTTCGTCTGTTTTTCCACGAACATCGGCGATGCCGTACTCAGTGATAATGATATCGCGAAGATGGCGGGGAATTGTAAAATGACCTGTGCCGCTGATAATATTTGAAAGGCGTTTGTTGCCAGACTCGGTACGGACGCTACGTAACATAAGGATTGATCGTGCGCCTTTTAATTCGTGGGACATGGAAACAAAATTATATTGTCCTCCAACACCGCTGACGACATTTCCGTTGCTTAAAGTTTCGCTGGCGGCTTCACCGAGGAGACTGACTTGCATCGTCGTATTGAAAAAACGAGCGTGGACTCGTTGATGACGAAGTAATGTTTCT
>CALMPX010000127.1 GCA_937871355.1 uncultured Bdellovibrio sp. | reverse complement strand
TTCGGGGCAGCATTGGTGGCAATATCGAAATCTTTAGGCTGAATGCCTACTAATAAATCGCGAACGCATCCGCCGACTAAATAAGCTTCGTGGTTCGAGTCCTTGAGTCGCTTAAGAATAGCCACAGCTTGAGGATCAATATCTCCGCTGTTTTTTTTCATAAGGTTTAAATAATATTGGCTGTCCATTTCCACTCTCTATTTTTTAATTGAGAACAGGGTTGATGTCGAGTACGAATAAGTATGTTTTTGTCTAACTTTAATTATTCGGTCCTCGGCGCCAATGAATCCCAGCGAGTTGTTTTTATTCATGGCTTGATGGCTTTTTCGGCCAACTGGCGAAAGATAGCCTCACGCCTTCAAAATGACTTCCAATGTTTAATTTATGATCAACGAGGTCACGGCCGATCGTTTAAACCTGAAAATGGATACAGTCCTGAAGTTTTTGCGGAAGACTTGAACAAAATCACCGATCAACTTGGTTGGGATTCGTTTCATTTGGTCGGCCATTCTATGGGGGGCCGTAACGCGATGGTCTTTGCTGATATGTACCCGCAAAAAGTGCGCAGCTTAACCATCGAAGATATTGGCCCTGATTCAGACTCAAGATCGGTTCTGTATTATGAGAAAATGCTCAACTCAGTTCCGACTCCGTTTCATTCTAAAGAGGAAATGAAGCAATTTTTTTCAACTCATTTTGAAAAGAATTTTTCCTCGAAAGAGCCGATTTCGGTGCTTTCAAGCTTTCTTCAAGCCAATATTGAACAAGTTAATGACACCAATCTGTACGATTGGAGATTCTCTAAACAAGCCATCTTTGAAATAGTCAAAGAAGGTCATACCAAAGATCGCTGGAAAGAGGTCTCAGGGTTCAAGATGCCTGTGCTGCTTATCCGAGGCGAAAATTCACACGTTTTAAGCCACGAAACGTATATAAAAATGCTTCAAGCTAATTCAAATATTCAAGGGATGGAAATTAAGCAAGCAGGACATTGGATTCACTATGAAAAATATGAAGAATTTACGTCCATCTTACGGGAATTTCTTGGCAAAAATTAAAATATGAACGAGTATGTGGCAAATTAAGAAAGACACAATTACAAAATGAATTATACAGAATTTCAGTTAGATCCTCGTTTACAAGCCGCCATTGATAAAATGGGTTACACGACAGCGACACCCATTCAAGAGCAAACCATTCCTATTATTTTAGAAAATAAAGATGTCGCCGGTCTGGCGCAAACAGGAACGGGTAAAACCGCAGCTTTCGTTATTCCATTGATCGAGCGTATTTTAAAATCAGAAACCGATCCCACTCACGCACGTGCTTTTCCAGATTGGAAACCATTTCAATGTATTTTGATTTTGTGTCCCACTCGTGAATTAGCCGATCAAATTAACGATAATATCGTTAAATTGACTGATGGCACAGGATTAAAAAGTTTCGCTTTCTACGGCGGCACGGGTTATGAAAAACAAAAAGAAGCTTTGAAAAATGGGTTGCATTTTATTGTATCGACGCCAGGTCGTTTGATCGATCTCTACAAAGAACATCATGTTGATTTCAAACGAGTTCGTTGCATCATCTTTGATGAAGCCGATCGTATGTTTGATATGGGCTTTAAAGATGATATGAAATTTGTTTTAGGTCGCGTTGAGCGCACACGTCAACTTTTAGTTTTCTCAGCCACTTTAAATTTCGAAGTTCACAATACTGTGTATCAA
>CALMPX010000126.1 GCA_937871355.1 uncultured Bdellovibrio sp. | reverse complement strand
AAACGTAAAAGATTAGATAAAATTCTGGCTTCAGTTAAAGAGCATATCAAAGGAACAGAGTATGACGGAAGTGAGCTTATTCCAGATAATACGTTCCGTAATTTAGATAAAATTGATTTTTATCGAGTCAGTTCAAATTTATCATTAATGCCATCGGCTATTGATAAAATGAAGGATCTCATTGTTTCTCCAAGCACTGAAGGTCTTGAGTTAGATAAGCCCACTTTCTTTGGTCGTCTCTTTAGAAAAATTGGTAAAGTTAAAGATCCTCGCCGTTTAGAAGATAAAGCGGTTTACAATGGAATTCTGTCGATGATGGGTGATGGTGATTACAACAAAGGTAAAGCCATTTACATGGCTACATGTGCCGCCAATCAAGAGGATGGTATTGTGTACAGTGAACGGATGAAGGGTACAGAGTACGAGTGTCTCGAGCCATGGTTGAGAAAATTAATTAAATTATCACGTGAATATGGAAAAGGTTCGATTCGCGAGCAAAACAAATGGATGACAGATTTGCTGTTCATCTTAGAAGAGAAAATTTCATTCAGCGCATTATTAAAATACTTAGGTAAAGAAAACTACGTCTACTACATTGAGATCGCTGGTTTCCGTAGCGGTGACGAAAACGCAGATGTCGGAACTTATATGAGTAATATTTTAGGTGAGCCAGAGAAAAAACGTCCTTATTCGAACGGCTTGATCAGTATTATTTCTGAAAAATCTAAAATTATTTCAACTGAGTTAGACAGAACTCAATCTGACTTCCAATAGGATAATGAGGAATATATGAAAACATTAAATAAAAATATTCTGAAAAACTTTTTGAGCTTAACGGCTGCTGTCAGTTTGATTACGTCCGTCGGTCATACTCAAGAATCATCGACGAATATTGAAAAAATGATTACTGAATCGTGGGGCATCAAGAATGTGGGTGCCTCAGTGGTCTTCGACTTGGACCCCAAGCAGACTTACCGTTTACAAGGTCGTAAGAATCAAGATATTCACTTAATGGCGCCCGTTCAAGGAAAGAAAGTCCGTGTTGCCGTCATCGATACTGGTGTGGATATGGACAGTCTTTTCTTGCAAGGTCGTATTTCTTACAAACAATCTGAATGTGAAGCCCTTCAAAAATATGAACAGTGTGTAACTGAAAACGGTAAAGGTGGATGCTCGGATATGTTATCGACTGAAGCTGAAGGGGTCGATCAAGATAAGAATGGTTACCCTATGGATTGTCACGGCTGGAGTATTTTAGCTGATCCGACGGTTCAAAATGTAATTGGTTCGCCAAGTTTTGGTGATGATATCGGTCATGGGACTCATGTTGCTGGTGTGATTGCTTCTATTTCTAAAAATATTGAAATCGTTCCGATTCAAGTGATTGGTTCAGCTCCGAATCAACCGATCAAACCTTTCAGTATTGATTTATCACCGAGTGAAGATGTTCGCGGTGGCATTAGTGCGGATCCTTATTTATCAGAGATGATCGCCCGTGGAATTATCTATGCGATTCATGCTAAAGTGGATGTGATCAATTTATCAATTGGTTGGCCGCAAGGACAAGATACTGAAATCATGCGTGCGGCGATCGAAGAGGCGCAAAAACAAGGAATTATCATTGTCGCTGCCGCGGGAAATGATTCAACGACAGCTTTGTTACGTCCGTGTCAGTATAAGAATGTTATTTGTGTGGCCGCGCATAAGCCAGATGGTTCATTAGCTTCATTCTCAAATTATGGTTTTGGTGTTGATATTGCTGCGCCTGGTGTTTCGATTATCTCAGCTATTCCAGCTTACAATCGCTCCGTGCGTTTACCCGGTTTTATCGGTGTTGATATTTTATCGGGAACTTCACAGGCTTCTCCATTTGTCGCCGGAGTTGTCGCTGAAATGTTGTCTCGCGGAATTAAGTCAGAAGAAATTTATCCACGTCTTATTTTAGGAGCTCGTCCGATTGAAAAAGAATTGCCAGCCTTAGTCGGTCCTATTCAAACAGCCGGAATTCCCACAGTTTCTAAAGAGCCTTATACAAAATACATTTTATCTGGATTAATGGATATGACCAACAGTATGAATGTTAAAGCTCAAC
>CALMPX010000125.1 GCA_937871355.1 uncultured Bdellovibrio sp. | reverse complement strand
ATATTTAGTGTCTTTAGCTAAATAGATATACTCCATATTTAAAGGTTTTGAAACCATAAACGGTTCACCAAAATAGAGATTGGCATGAGACTCAACCTGCAACGCCGCGAGGAACGTGGCATAAAAATTTCTCGAAGCAAAGCCAATGTGCTTTTTGACATTATTTGAAGAAAATATTTGATTCGCATCGGTTGTGCCCATTTTTTTTCTGACTTTAAGCATACTGCCGACGCCAAAGTTATATGACGTCACCGCCAGGGGCCATGAGTTGAGAATTTTATAGTTTTGTTTAAAAATATCCGCGGCTAGCTTTGTGGCATACTTTGGATGATCACGCTTATCATAACTTTTTTGAATGTATTTATATTTATGGCCGACATTTGGCATAATTTGCCATAAGCCACTAGCCCCTACTTTAGAGCGCGCTTCCGTGTTAAAAGAGCTTTCTACAAACACGACACGGGTTAACTCTTTTGGAATATTGTTTTCTTCAAAGATCTGCTCCATCATCGGTAGATACTTACCCGACTCAAAGATAGCTTTTTGCATGCGATCTTTGAGGCCCATTTGCAAACGCACCGTTTTAATATCTTTGATACCATGTTTTCTGGCGATAAATTTGCGCTGACGTTCGATTACAATTTTAGCTTCGATCTCGCGGCGGATAGGACCCCATTTTGGATTTAAATAAATATCAGTTAAATCAATTTCACCCAAAATAGAGTTAATGTCTCCGGCTACATGAAATAAACCTTGCGTGGTACTGTACTGAGTATAAATTTTAATCCAAAAATTAACTTCATCTTTTAAAGATGGAGGCACTGTAAAAGTACTAAACTCATATCCCATTGCTTTTTGTTCGCCGTAAGTAGGAGGCTTCCACATCATGCTCTCTTTATCCAGAGCCCAAAGAGTCGACGTAAACAAAACGATAAATAAGAATAAACGATAATATAATTGCATCAGTATATATATCGTCTTTTTTGACGCCTAACATGAGTCTTTAACTACCTATAAAACTGTACTAATTTGAAACATTCTACGGCATAATAAAAAAAATGGATGACCCAAAACAAGACCGTAAACTTTTAGCTGATTTTTTAAGATCGTTTCTTATGCCGACTCTCATTGGAAAATCATTCGTTCTTTATTTTGGAATTATGCTCGCGGATCATCCCGATGAAGGCTACGGTTACGGCTTAGCGGCGGCGATGGCTTTTACCATTGTGACACTTTGTTTATTTGTCTGGAGACACCGAAACTATCAAGATTAATTTTTTTAATCTTCGACTTGATCTTCTAAAGTATCCCCATGCTGAACGGCTTCACTATCAGATTCATCCTCATTCAAATGAATCAACACTCGCTCTGCCATGACTCGACTAAAACCTTTCATGGCCGCGATCTCTTCCATATCGGCATTTTTAATATTTTCAACAGTCTCGAATTTTTTAAGTAAAGCCAATTTACGAGGCTCTCCTAATCCGGAAATTTCATCTAAGATACTTCTTAAGCTGGCATCTTCTCGACGATTACGGTGAAAGGTGATCGCAAACCGATGAGCTTCATCACGAAGTCCCACTAAAATTTGAAAGGCTTCGGTATTTCGTTTAAACACAACAGGATTAGCTCGGCCCGGTAAATAAAAACGCTCTTCCGTCTCTAACACCTCAGCATCTTGAAATGAAGATTCCGTGCGGGCTTTAGCTAAACCCACCACGGGAATATGAGAAATATTTAATTCCTTCAGTATTTTTACGGCTTGAGCCAATTGACCTTTACCACCGTCCACAACTAATAAATCAGGCGGCTCATATTCAGTGTGCTTGAAGCGACGTTGTAAAACTTCATACATCGATTTAAAGTCATCTATGCCCGTAACACTTTTAATAATATAACGTCGGTAATGATCTTTACTAGGTCGACCTTCTTCAAAGACCACTTGGCTCGCGACAGTTTCTGCTCCTTGAAAATGGGAAATATCAAAACACTCAATACGTTTTGGCAAATGCGGCAATCCTAGCTTAATTTTAATTTCATTGAGGCCCTCTTTTTTCTCATTCTCTTTTGAAATTTGTTTTTTAAAATGGGCTTCTGCATTTTGGTTCGCCATATCCAAAAGCAAAGACGATTTGCGATCCGTCGGATAACGAACGACCACATCCCGACCCGAACGCTCTTTCAAAACCGCTTGTAATAATTTATTGAGATCCATGCCTAAATCAAAACCCGACAGAACTTCGTCTGGAATAATGTTATCTTCGTAGTAATGATTTAAAAAACTGGTGAGCCATTCACGCGGATCTTCTTCGGGACTAGTCGGATCAATCGTCGATATAAAATGTGATCGATTCCCAATCACGCGGCCACTGCGCACGTGAATGGTTTCAATCGTAACACCATCTTGATCTCCAAAGTAACTGACGATATCTTGATCGTTCTCATTGGATTCGTTCACCACGGTTTGACGTTCAATGATCGTTTGAATGGAATAGAGAGCATCTCGCAGGCGTGCCGCGACTTCGAATTTTTCCTGATCAGCAGAGGAGCGCATCTTAACTTCAATATCTTTTATGAGCTTTTTACTTCGACCACGTAAAAAATCTCGGGCTCCTTCGACATCACTTTTGTAATCTTCTTGTGATATCAAATCCACGCAAGGAGCCGTACAGCGACCAATTTGATGAGTCATGCAAGGTCGAGTACGTGTTTTAAATACACTGTCAGTGCAATCACGAATTTTAAAAATGCGATTGAGAAAGCGGATTGTTCCAAAAACAGCGCCTCCAGAAGTATACGGACCAAAATAATCAGAGCCGTCTTTTTGAACTTTACGAGCCAAATACAGACGCGGAAATTTATCACTCCAAGAAAGCTTAATATAAGGGTACGCCTTATCATCTTTAAGACGAATATTATATTTAGGACGGTGTTTTTTAATTAAAGACGCTTCAAGCAAGAAAGCTTCAACTTCGGTTTTAGTTAAGATGTATTCGATATTACAAATATTATGGACTAACGCTCGTGTCTTAGCCGAATGATCTTTAGATTCCTGCAGATAACTTTTGACTCGATTACGAAGCACTTTAGCTTTACCGACGTAGATAATTTTATCTACTTCATTTTTCATCAGGTACACACCACTTTGCGTAGGAAAACCGGAGACTTCATCTTTCAAACGACCAAGCTTAACGTAGTAATCTTCGATCAAAGCTGACTTTGCTTTAACTTGATTCGACAATTTCTTCTCTTGGACTTTTTTTTGCTCAGTCTCTGTTTTAAGTGGCGCAAAATCAGAATCTTTTTTCTTGGCCATTAGTCTTTACCATCTTGGGCTTTTTGCGATTCTTTAGAGGTATCCCCATCACGAATCTGCAATTCTAAAATCTGAAGACGTTTGATTTCGTCCCGGATTTTCGCCGCTTCTTCAAACTCTAAATTCGACGACAAAATTTTCATTTTTTCTTTTAATTTCTTAATTTCATTCTGAATCTTGTTCGGTTTGTCAGTGAATTTTTGCATTCTTTCGGCTGTGGTGTCTTTCTCTCCTTTAATTTTATAGGCTCCCACTGATCCATCAAAAATATCACCTAAACCTTCTTTAATTTTTTTCTTAATCGTCGCCGGCGTAATCCCATGCTCCGTATTAAAAGCGGCTTGAATCGTTCGTCTACGCGAAGTCTCATCCATCGCTTTCTTCATCGAATCCGTTATGCGATCTCCATAAAGAATCACTTTTCCGTTCGCATTCCTTGCCGCCCGGCCAATGGTTTGAATCAGTGATCGTTCCGAACGAAGAAAACCTTCTTTATCGGCATCTGTGATCCCGACCAAAGAAACTTCAGGAATGTCTAAACCTTCCCTAAGAAGATTGATCCCGACTAAAACATCGAATACACCTAAACGCAGATCGCGAATAATATTCATTCGCTCCAAAGTATCTATGTCACTATGCAGATACTTCACTTTAATACCGATGGATTCGTAATACTCAGAAAGATCTTCTGAAGAGCGCTTGGTTAATGTCGTCACTAAAACTCGTTCATTCTTTTTAATTCTTTCCCGAATCTCGGCTAATAAATCATCGACTTGATTTTTAACAGGACGAACTTCCACAATAGGATCAATTAAACCTGTGGGACGGATAATTTGCTCGATGATCAACCCTTCGGATTTTTGCAATTCATAATTTTGTGGTGTCGCTGATACGTAGACCACTTTATCCATTAATTTTTCAAATTCTTGAAAATTCAACGGACGATTATCTAAAGCAGATGGCAAACGAAAACCGAATTCGACCAAGGTACGCTTACGCGACTGATCTCCACGGTACATTCCACCAATTTGCGGAACGGTGATATGTGATTCATCAATAATCGTAATGAAATCTTTAGGAAAATATTCAATCAACGTCGGAGGAGGTTCACCAGGACCACGGCCGGTCATATGACGAGAATAATTCTCGATACCCTGACAAAATCCAATCTGCTCCATCATTTCAATATCATGGTAAGTTCTTTGCTCTAACCTTTGGGCTTCTAAGAATTTCAAATCTGTTTTTAATTCCGTCAATCGCCACTGAAGTTCTTCTTGAATGGTTTTAATGGCTTTAGCTAACGATCCATCCTCGGTTGTATAATGTGATCCGGGATATATACCAATTTGATCCAGTTCTTCATAAAGTTCGCCAGTTAAAGGATCAAACCAAGAAATTTTTTCGACGAAATCACCGAAAAATTCAAACCGTAAAGCTCGCGATTCTTCGTACGGTGGAAAGACTTCGACGATATCGCCTCGCACACGAATAGTTCCTCGCGAAAAATCGATATTATTTCTTTGGTATTGAATGCGAATAAGTTCCTTTAAAAAATCATCTCGTTTGAGTTTTTGCTCGGTGGCCACTTGAACCATCATGCCTTGGTAGGCTTCAGGACTTCCTAAACCGTAGATACAAGAAACCGAAGAGACAATAATCACATCACGCCGATCAAATAAGGACCGTGTGGCCGAATGGCGCATACGATCGATCTGCTCATTAATGGCTGAATCTTTTTCAATAAAAGTATCTGATGAGGGAACGTAGGCTTCGGGTTGATAATAATCGTAATAGGAAACAAAATATTCCACGGCATTATTTGGAAACAGCTCTTTCATTTCAGCATACAACTGAGCCGCCAACGTTTTATTCGGAGCCAAGATTAACGCCGGCTGATTGATTTGTTCAATCGCGTGCGCCATAGTAAAAGTCTTACCACTGCCGGTAACACCTAAAAGAGTCTGGTGCTTAACTCCATTTTTTAAATTTTTAACAATGGATTCAATGGCCTTAGGCTGATCGCCAGCCGGCTTAAAAGTAGAGACAATCTTAAAGTTTTTTTTAAACGCTTTGGCCATATAAGATAGTCGGTCTTCTTTCTACTTCGTCAAGCATGAGGACTATTACTTTGTGACTTCCCAGAAAGATCCATCAGTTAAATCTGAAACACTAATCCCCATTTCAGTCAATTTCTTACGAAGCTCATCTGATTTTGCAAAATCTTTATTCGCACGTGCTTGAGCACGGGCTTCCACCAGTTGATTCACTTGCGCCCGAGTTAACTTCTTCTTCTCAAGCAACATATCATCAAGCTTAATGAGGAATTCCGCAGGACTTTCTTGGAATAGTGATAACAACGATCCAAATTTATTCATTAATGAAAGGAAACTTTTTGAAATAGCCGCTGAAGGTACATTCACCTTCGCACCACGCTTAACTTGAGCATTGTACTTACGAACCAGTTCAAACATCTCCGCAAAAGCCGCCGGTGTTCCAAAATCATGATTCAAAGCTTCCGTCATTTTATCCCACGTATTTTTACACTCAACTTCAAAAATTTTATCAAATGGAGTTTGTTCATTACATAAAGAAGTGGCTAATGATAAAGCCGAATAAACCCGAGCTAATCCAGCTACGGCAAAATCTAAAGTCGAATCACTAAAATCTGCCAAGCTTCGGTAATGCGAAGACAAGATCATCCATTTATAAATTTCAGCATGGTTTGTTTGCAAAAAATCATGCATGTTAACCACGTTACCCAAAGATTTCGACATTTTATTTCCACTAAAATTAAGCATATTCCAATGCATCCAATATTTAGCGTAATGCTCTCCCGTGCAGCTTTCACTTTGAGCCACTTCATTTTCATGATGTGGAAATAACAAATCCAATCCACCACCATGAATATCAATTTGATTTCCAAAAAGAGCTTTTACCATGGCGGAACATTCAATGTGCCACCCTGGCCGGCCTGCTCCCCAGGGAGACTCCCAAGAAGATCCCTGCAGATTTTCTCCTGGTTTAGCCGTTTTCCATAAAGCAAAATCTAATGGACTTTGTTTTTTATCGTTTACATCAATACGAACACCCTCTAATAAATCATCGACTTTGCGGCCCGATAATTTACCGTAGTCTTTAAATTTAGAGATAGAAAAATTCACATCTCCACCAGAAACATAGGCTTGCTCTTTTTCAATCAAAGTTTTCACAAAATCAATAATTTGCGGCATATAAGTTGTTACTTTTGGATTGTGATCATGAGCACGAAGGCCTAAAGCTTTAAAATCTTTTTTATATTCAGCGATATATTTTTCAGAAATATCTGTGGCCGAAACTTTTTCATCTTGAGCACGTTTAATAATTTTATCATCAACGTCGGTAAAGTTGACAGCGTATTCAACTTTATAACCCAGATGCTCTAACCAGTTGCGAACAAAATTAAAAAATACCGGACCTCGGAAATTTCCAACATGTAAATAAGAATAGACCGTAGGACCACAGACATATATTTTAACATGACCGTCTTTAAGCGGTTTAAAATCTTCTATTTTACGACTGAGTGAATTATATACTTTTAACATATCTACCCTTTAATTTTCGTTAAAACTTTATCGACACGAGAAATCAATGATTTCACCGCAATCAAAGGTGTTAATAATTTCAATTCTGTTCCATGAGGCTTACCGATCACAGCGACTCGCATAGGCATAAATAAATTTTTACCTTTCGTTTGGCTTTGAACTTTAACTTCATTTTCAAAATTCACAAAATCGGCTTCAGTTAAAAACGGAGTCTTATGATCAGCTAATAACTTTTTCCATGTTTCTAAAACCGCCACTGTTGTCGGCCATCCAAGAACTTCAGCTGATTCATCACTGACCGCAAATTTCGTTTCATCCAGTGGCGTATACAACGTCACTGCATCAGAGCCAATTTCCATTTTAGAGCGGAACACTTCCGCTGAATGCAATTGCCATGTCTTATCTGTTGGTAAAACCAATCCCGCTGTATTTAAAAATTCAGAAATAAATTTCCATAGATCTTCGTTCGATAAAGCTCTTAAATGTTGGCTATTCACCCATTTTAATTTCACACGGTCAAACACCGCACCTGAGGCATTCACGCGGTCCACCGAGAATAAATTTTCCATTTCTTTAAGATCAAAAATTTCTTTTCCTTCAGGATGTGACCAACCTA
>CALMPX010000124.1 GCA_937871355.1 uncultured Bdellovibrio sp. | reverse complement strand
AAAAGGTTCTTCGTGAAGTAAACAAACCAATCCATGCTTTAAGGCAATACGTTTTAAAACATCCATTGTTAATAAATTATGATCTGAAGCGATATTCATATCTTCAAAAATAGGTGCTAATTCGAACTGACTCGGTGCCACTTCGTTATGACGTGTTTTAATTGGAACACCTAATTTATAAAGTTCAAATTCAACTTCCTGCATAAATTGTTTTACGCGCGAAGGGATAGCTCCGAAATAGTGATCTTCAAGTTGTTGTCCGCGAGCAGCTGGAGCACCTAAAAGAGTGCGGCCTGTCATCATCAAATCAGGGCGGAGCGCCACAAAATTTTTATCAACTAAAAAGTATTCTTGTTCTGCACCAAGTGTTGTGTGAACTTTTTTAACATCCACGTCACCGACAAGTTTTAAAAAATCACATGCACTTGTCGAAACAGATTCAACAGAACGTAAGAGCGGAATTTTATTATCCAAGGCTTGACCGTGATATCCGAAAAATACAGTTGGGATACACAGAGTTTTGCCGTTGGCTTCTTCAATAATAAATAATGGAGACGACGGATCCCAAGCCGTGTAACCACGAGCCTCGAACGTCGATCGCATTCCACCTGAAGGGAATGATGAAGCATCAGGCTCACCTTGTATGAGTTGTGATCCAGTGAATCTTTCAATCACGCGAAGTTCTGAGTGATTGGCATGTTGAATTGAAATAAAAGCATCATGTTTTTCAGCTGTCGATCCCGTCATTGGTTGGAACCAATGAGAAAAATGAGTCACGCCACGGCTTACGGACCATTCTTTGACCGCAGAGGCAATCGCTTCGGCTGTTTCTTTCGGTAATTTTTTACCTTGATCTAAAGTTTTTAAAAGACTGTTGTAAGCGTCTTTCGTTAATTTTTCACGCATCTGAGCCAGGCCAAACGTTTGGCAACCAAAGTATTCAGAAACAGGAATTTCTTTTCCGAATTGATCTGTCATTTGGGCGATATTTTTTGCTTTCGTATCTATAGCAGAACTAAAAGCGAATTGTCTGGGGTGACCGAAATGGATTCC
>CALMPX010000123.1 GCA_937871355.1 uncultured Bdellovibrio sp. | reverse complement strand
GCCTCGTGGGTATCGGTCACCTTTCGAACTGAATCCGCATTTCTTTCAAATCCACTTTTTCAATCAAAGTCTGTCCGAGATCTGAATCAAATTTTCCTCTTCCTGCGACCAAAATTCCTTCTATCATATCCAGCTTTTTGCTCCTCATTTAAATTTGAAGGAGTATCGGTCACATGAAAAAGAAAAAACAAACTTCGTTTATCAAAAATAATTGGAATTTTCGCTATAAACACGGCGGAGAATTACGCAAAAAGCGCAAGGGTCGATTCCATCGACCACTTTCAACCAAAGCTCCTCATCATGTCGTCTTCAAACTTCATAAATCAAAGCTGAAACACTCGAGCCTGAGGTCTTCTCAAAGTTTTTTACTGAGCCAAAAAATTATCCGCAAGTACGCTAAAAAATTTTTCGTCAAAATCGAACAGTTAAGCATTCAACATGATCACATTCACATGTGTATTCGCACTTCACGACGAAGCTTGTTCTTCAGTTTTTTTCGAGTTGTGGCAGGGCAAATTTCTCAACAGTTTAAAAAAGATGGACTACTCAAAAGTGTGACCGATACCAAAAAAAAGAAAACAAGTCTTTGGATTCATCGACCATTCAGTCACTTGATCGTAGGATATCGAGCTTACAGAAATGTAAGAAACTATATTCAGCTCAATGAAAAAGAGGTGACCGGTACCCTTCCCTACCGGAAAGAGCGGTTAAGGGGTCTCAGTCAGATCGAGTGGGACATTTTATGGACTTGAAATTTTTCTGATAAGAAATTATTTCGTCGACAATAAGTCTTGGTACACAACCATACCGACCGGTTTTTTCGGTGTTGCTGATTCCTGATCTAAAACGATTAAAACTTGAATTTTATTTTTTTCCATCAGACTCAAAGCCTTTTCTACCGGTGCGTTGGCATCGATGGTCTTTGGATCTTTTGTCATGATATCTTCAGCGACCGATTTAAAAGGTTGATCATTTTTTTCTAAAAAGCGGCGAATGTCACCGTCTGTTATAATGCCAATCAAATCTTTATTCGCATCAATCACACCGGCGGCTCCGCGCACACTGTAGCTGGTCATTTTAGTTAAAATTTCTTTCACCGAAGTATGTGGATAAATAAATGGGATCGCATCATCTTTTTTCATAATATCTTTAATTTTTCGCAAGCGTAATCCCAGTGTTCCCGAAGGGTGAAACTCTGCAAAATTATTGGCGGTGAAACCTTTTTGATCCAACACGGCCATGGCTAAAGCATCTCCCATCGCTAATGTCGCCGTACTTGAAGAAGTCGGAGCTAAACTAAGAGGACAGGCTTCTTTTTTAACAAAAATATTCAAAACAATCGTTGCCGCTTTGGCTAAAGTACTTTCTGGTTTTCCAGTTAAAGCGATCATTTTGATATCATTGCGATGAATGTAATTAATAATGGCATTGAGTTCAGCCGCCTCACCGCCGTAGGAAATAGCAATAATCAAATCGTTCTTAGAAACGACGCCAAGATCACCATGACTACTTTCTGCAGGATGAAGATAGAAAGAGGCTGTTCCCGTACTTGATAGTGTGCTTGAAATTTTGCGTGCGATATGACCGGATTTTCCGATGCCAGTAACAACGACCTTACCCTGGCAATCAACGACCATTTGAACGGCTTGGCAAAAATTTTCATTCAGCTGTTCAGTTAAGTTAAGAATACTTTCGGATTCAATTTGTAGAACGTCTTTAGCAACTTGGATGACTTTTTTATAATCAATCATAATTTAATACTCGCTTTAACAAAAGAGACAAAAAGTGGATGTGGATCTAAGGGTTTAGATTTGAACTCAGGGTGAAATTGAACACCAACAAACCAAGGATGATTTGGGTTTTCGATAATTTCCACCAGATTACGATCTGGATTAATTCCCGAGAAGACCAATCCGGCTTTTTCTAAAGTTGGTTTATATTTATTGTTAAACTCAAAACGATGACGATGACGTTCGCTGATCAAACTTTTCTTGTAGATTTTTGCCGCCAAAGTTTTCGGTTGTAATTTACATTTAAAGGCGCCTAATCGCATCGTACCACCTTTGTCTGTTAAGTTACGTTGTTCAGTCATAGCATCAATAATTAAGTCTGATTTAATCTCGTGATCTTTTTTCGTCGAGTTAATAAATTCACGAGATGTGGCTTGTTTTAAATGACAAACGTTACGAGCAAATTCAATGGCACTCAATTGCATTCCAAAACAAATTCCTAAGAATGGAATTTTATTTTCACGAGCAAATTGAATAGCCATAATTTTGCCTTCAACTCCACGAGTTCCAAATCCTCCTGGAACCAAAACCCCTTGCATTTCTTTCAGCAAACTTTTTACATTTTGTTTATTTACTTTTTCTGAATCGATATACTTTATAATTAATTTAGCTTTATTCGCAATCCCCGCGTGAACTAATGATTCATGGAGTGATTTGTACGATTCTTTTAAATCGACGTATTTACCCACAATGGCGATATTCACATGCTGATTTGGATTTTTCTGAATGCTAACAATTTTTTTCCAGCCACTCAAATCAGGCTTTTTAGATTTTAATTTCAAATGGTCTACAATCAAAGCATCAAAATTCTCACGACTTAGAGCTAATGGCACTTCGTAGATTGAACTTGAATCTTGCGCAGAAATAACGTGATCTTTTTTGACTGAGCAGAATAGACCAATTTTCGCCTTTAAAGCTTCATCGATCATTTTTTCACTACGACAGATCAAGAAATCTGGCTGTAAACCGATTTCACGCAATTCTTTGACGGAATGTTGCGTCGGCTTACTTTTGAGTTCTCCGGCTACGGCGATATAGGGAACATAAGTGACATGCACGAGCGCCGTATTGGTTGGGCCTAATTCCAGACGTAACTGACGAATGGCTTCAAAGAAGGGTTGCGCTTCGATATCTCCGACAGTTCCGCCGATCTCTACTAAAGTAATTTGCTTTTTATTTCCTTTAGAAACTTCGAATACGCGAGACTTGATTTCATCAGTGATGTGCGGAATCACTTGAACAGTACCACCGAGATAGTCCCCGCGACGCTCGCGCGAAATCACGCGGTCATAAATTTGACCGGCACTGACTGAATTTGAACGCTTCATTAAAGCATTTGTGAATCGTTCGTAATGACCTAAATCCAGATCGGTTTCTGCGCCGTCTTCGGTGACGAACACTTCACCATGTTGTAAAGGTGACATCGTTCCGGGATCGACGTTCAAATACGGGTCGAATTTCATAATACTAACAGTGAACCCGCGCGCTTCTAATAAAGATCCCAGG
>CALMPX010000122.1 GCA_937871355.1 uncultured Bdellovibrio sp. | reverse complement strand
TGGGAGAGCTTCATCTCGATATTTTATTAGACCGTTTACTTCGCGAGTATAAAATTCAAGCCAACATCGGTCGTCCTCAAGTAGCCTACCGTGAAACTATTTCATCGAAGGTCTCTGAGATCTTTACTTTCGAACGTATGTTAGCCGGCGAAGAGAAATATATTCAACTCAGTTTAGATATCGAACCTATTGCAGCCTCTGAAGGTGTTAAAATTGTCTCTCTCGTTCAGCCTACGAAAGAAATTCAGCCTCATTTTATTAAGGCCTGTGAAAACGGTCTCAAAGAAGGTGCTGAAGTGGGTCCTATCGCCAGTTATTCGATGGTGGGTCTTAAAATCACGATAAAGTCCATGAGTGGTCGTCCTCAGCAAACCGATGAGATTGTCTCTAAGGTCGCTGGATCTTTGGCCTTCCGTGAGGCGCTTAAAAAGACTGAGATTTTATTATTGGAACCTATTTTTAAATTGGAAGTGACCTGTCCTGATGAATTTGTAGGCAATATTGTAGGTGATTTAAACTCCCGTAGAGGCAAAGTTTTAAATATGACCTCTAAGGCGACCGGCGGGCAAATCGTTTCAGCCGAGGTGCCTCTGGCGCAGTTATTTGGCTATGCCACGGACATCCGCTCTCTCTCTCAAGGACGTGCTTTCTTCAGTATGGAATTTCTTAATTACTCTGTTATTCCGACCAAAGTGAAGAATGAAGTTCTTCAAAAGCTCGGTCGATAAATCACCCTTTTTGAATGTTAAAAAAATAATATAAATTAATTTGACAGGACTTCTTTGTTCCGACATATTAGCCCTTCAGTTTAATAAAAACTACGGAAACCACCGTTTTCATAAGGCGACTTGCTTTCATGCGGATAAAGGTTTTGGCGAGTTAAAAGAGGTAAGAATGCAAAATCAGAATATAAGAATTAGGCTTAAGGCCTTCGATCATAAGCTATTAGATCAATCTACAAAAGAAATCGTAGATACTGCGCGCCGTACAGGAGCGAAAATAGCTGGTCCAATCCCATTACCAACACGTATCAACCGTTTTACGGTTTTACGTTCTCCGCACGTTGATAAAAAGTCACGTGAGCAGTTCGAAATTAGAACTCATAAAAGAATTTTAGATATTCTTGAGCCAACACCTCAAACGATTGATCAGTTGATGAAATTAGATCTATCTGCTGGTGTTGATGTAAATATCAAATTATCTACAGAGAAATCTGAAGGTTAGGGATGAGCGAGATGGAAACACAAAATACACAAGAAAATAATTCTTCTGGATTGTTGTTAAACGGTTTGTTTGCTTTCAAAGAAGGTATGGCAACAATTTACAATGATAAAGGTGAAGCTGTTCCAGTTACAGTATTACGATATGAAAACTGGAAAGTTTCTCAAGTTAAAACAAATGAAAAAGATGGATACGAAGCAGTTCAAATTGCGTCGGTTCCAAAAAAATCTAAAAATGCTAACTCCGCTGAAGTGGGTCACCTTAAAGGTGCAGGCTTTGAAACAGGCGCTCGCTTTGTCCGAGAGATTCGTCAAGCTTCTCCTGAAGGCGTTCAAGTTGGCGATACGGTATCAATCAACAGCCTTGTAAAAGGTGACGTTGTGAAAATTACGGCGACTTCAAAAGGTCGTGGTTTCCAAGGTTCTGTAAGAAGATGGGGTTTTGCTGGGGGTCCTGCGACTCACGGATCTAAATTCCACAGACGTCCGGGATCAAGTGGTAACAGAACTTGGCCAGGTCGTGTAATGCCAGGTAAGAAATTCCCAGGTCACTGGGGTGATGAAACGATCACAGTTAAAAATGTTGTTACCGTTGATGTTTTAGCTAACGAAGGCGTTCTATTTGTTAAGGGGCCAGTTCCCGGAGCAAAAAACACTCTTGTGAAGTTAGTGAAAGGATAGGCTATGGCTACAGTTAATATACTTAATTGGAAAAAAGAAAAAGTTGGCCAAGTTGAATTGTCTTCTGATGTATTCGAAGTCGAAGTTAAAAACGATGTTCTTCACTCGGTAGTTAGATGGCAATTAGCAGCTCGTCGTCAAGGTAACGCGATGACGAAAACTAAAGGTATGGTCAGCGGTGGTGGTAAAAAGCCATTTAAACAAAAAGGTACTGGTAACGCCCGCCAAGGTTCTACTCGTTCTCCTTTGATGCCTGGAGGCGGTACGATCTTCGGACCAGTTCCTCGCTCTTATGCCTACGTTTTACCTAAGAAAACAAGAAAAGTAGCTCTTAAAATGGCTCTTTCTCATTTACTCAAAGAAGGCAAATTAACAATCGTTGATTCAATGGCTTCTGAAGGAAAAACTACAGAATTAAACAAAAGATTAAAATCTTTTGGTGTTAACAAAGCAGTATTGATAGATGCAACAACTGATCAAAAATTCAGTCGCGCCGCTAAGAATCTTCAAAACTACAAATACTTCCCTGTTGAAGGATTGAATGTATTTGATCTATTGAAATTCGATCACGCTGTTATTACAAAAGGCTCGGTTCAAAAAATAGTTGATCGATGCTCATTGGAGAAATAGTCATGAAATTAATAGTAAAAACTCCATTAGTAACTGAAAAAAACACGGCGCTTGCTGAAAGCGGAGTTTATGTTTTTCAAGTAGCTTTAGATTCTACGAAAGCAGAAATTAAAACTGAAATTGAAAAAGGTTTCTCAGTTAAAGTTAAAAATATTCGTACAGCAGTATGCAGAAACGATATGAAATATTCTCGTTTCGGTTTAACGAAAGTTAAACACTGGAAAAAAGCATATGTTCAATTAGCAGCCGGACAAAAAATCGGCTTATTTGAGGGAGCGTAATCATGGGTTTAAAAATATTTAGTCCAAGATCACATGCTAGCCGCGGAGCTGTAGGTTTCGATTTCAAAGAAATTACGAAAACAAAGCCTGAAAAAGCATTAACTGAATCATTAAAAAAGCAATCAGCTCGTAACAATACGGGTATGATTACTGTTCGTCACCAAGGTGGCGCGCATAAAAGAAAATATCGTTTAGTCGATTTTAAACGTACTAAACTAGAAGTTCCGGGAAAGATCGCTGCTATCGAGTACGATCCAAACAGAACTTGCCGTATTGCTTTGGTTCATTACCATGACGGAGAAAAGGCTTATATCTTAGCTCCGGTTGGTTTGAATGTTGGCGATATTGTTGTTTCAGGAGATAAAGCAGATATTAAACCGGGTAACTGTTTAACATTGGCTGCTATTCCATTGGGAACAATTATTCATAACGTAGAGATGCGACCTGGAAAAGGTGGTCAAATTGGACGTGGTGCTGGCGTATCTGCAACATTAGCAGGTAAAGGCGACCAATATTGCCAAGTTCGACTACCGTCTGGCGAATTGAAACAGATTTTATCAACTTGCAAAGCCTCTATTGGACAAGTTGGAAATACTGACAATGAAAATATTAAACTAGGTAAAGCTGGTAAATCTCGTTGGAGAGGTATCAGACCTTCAGTTCGTGGTATGAAAATGAATCCGGTCGACCATCCATTGGGAGGCGGTGAAGGTGTTGGTAAAGGACATCATCCTGTTACTCCGTGGGGACAGCCGTGTAAGGGTTTCAAAACTCGTCATAACAAACGTACTGATTCTTCAATCATTAAACGTCGTAAATAGGGAGTATTTGTGGCACGTTCAATTAAAAAAGGTCCATTTGTAGATTTGCATTTAACGAAAAAAATCGACCATGCAATTCAAAAAAATGACAAAAAAGTAATTAAAACATGGTCGAGAAGATCTACTATACTTCCAGAGTGTATTGGATTAACTTTTGCCGTGCATAACGGCAGAAAATTTGTACCAGTTTACATCACTGAAAATATGATCGGTCATAAATTAGGTGAGTTTGCTCCAACAAGAACTTTCCAGGGTCACGCTGAGAAAAAAGCGGCTCCTGCAGCTCCGGCAGCAAAAAAATAGGTTAGGTAGATTATATGGAATCAAAAGCATCATTAAAATATGCAAGAGTTGGAGCTCAAAAAGCTCGCTTAGTGGCTGACGTTGTTCGTGGTAAGTCAGTAGACGACGCTTTGAAAACTTTAACTTATATGAATAAGAAAACGGCTGAATTAATTAAGAAATTAATTGAATCTGCAGCTGCGAACGCTGATTACAAAAAAACAATGAATA
>CALMPX010000121.1 GCA_937871355.1 uncultured Bdellovibrio sp. | reverse complement strand
TAAACTGTGCTCATTCAAAGATAAGTTTGACCCTCTGTTGCGACCCAGAGTAATGTGGGATGAGGTCTTTTTTTAAGGAGCTTGTCCATGATAATTTCTAAAATTCATAAAGTATTAATGATGGTTGTAATTGTAATCGTGCTTTCGGCTTGCGGTAAAGTCTCTGAGGAAAGTTACGAGATCGATGCGACAGATGAAATGGCTCAGCAGATCGGTGATGCCATGGCTTCGCTTGATGAAGGTGGCGGGTCGAATGCTGGTCAACTTGCTAAAATCGATGTGACTGGTTATGAAAAATCTTTTGCTCGCCTAGCAGGTAGTCAGGATTTCATATCTCGTATGGCTCAAAAAGATTTTTCAGAAGTGACTCAGGATCTTTCAGATTTGTTAATTCCTAAAAGTTATGCTGTTGATTGTAGCGCTGTGACATTTAGCGGATGCGCAGGCGGAGCTTTAGTTCGAGATTTCTCGAATGGTTGTTCTTTGGCTGACCATCGTCCGCAGATTGCAAGAATTGGAACGGCGACTGGATATGTCAGATTAACTTATGCGGGTACAGGTGCTGGAACTTGTACTATCCCTGCGATTACGGGTACAGATTCTGTGACACGGATTCCAAATTACAGAATTACAGGATTGCGTGGAGCCATTTTTGATGTATCGGCAATATCGACAGGACAAAAAATAACTCGTATCGGTCAGGCGGCATTTACCTATGAGAACGCGGGGATTCGTCGTCAGTTCACGACAGGTTCGGGTGAACAAGTTTTAGATATGACAATCAAAACCAGTTCGACCATCGCCATCACGGGTAAACTTCGTCACAATCGTTCGTTGTCTGGTGGTGGTATGACGATCACTAATAATTTAACAGGTTTAGCTTGTACCGTGTCGCCAAGTAATAATGTGACATGGACCACGGGTTGTAATTGTCCATCGTCGGGCTCGTGGTCAGGCACATGTACTGATACCCAAACATTAACTGTGACGTTCAGTGGAACATGCGGCGAAACAACTTTGACTAAAGGTTCAGTGATCAAAGCTGTAACGATGGATCGCTGCCAGCCTTAGTTTAATATTATCTTGAAATTTCAAAGTTCATATCAAAGAACGATTCTTTGGGAAGGCCCAGGCATTTCGTATTGATGTTAAATCCACCATTATTAACATTGGATTTAAATACCATAAAATTGAAATCAAGGGCATAGGCGCCATTCACGCGAAGCGGGTTGACCCAGCCATCTCCTAAGTAAGAGTGCATTGAACTTGATGTGAATTCGTAAGAGTCAAATCCAATCACATCTTTCGAAATTTTCATGATCTCGGATAAATGAACATCACCAGAAGCAAATACCACCGGAGCGGATATCGTTTTTAATTCATCTACAAATGTTTTGAATTCAATCGGATGATTTTGTTCTAACGACTCAATAAAAGTTTTTTTAGCTCCGTTGAAGAACTGATTCCCATTGATAATCCAAGCTGGAGTAGGATCTTGTTTTAAATTATCGATTAACCAACGATGCTGAGATTCGCCCCAGTGGCCGTAAGGCTGAGAGGTAACAGCTGATTCTTTATTGGGTTGGCGGAATGAGCGATCATCCATAAAGAAAAACTTTTGTCCGAAAGCGGTCAGTAAACTTGAAGTTCCCCCGGGGCCCATCGTCCAAGAGGTGTTTCCAGACGTCAGTTCGGGTCCGAAGAAAGCACCTTTGAAAATTTTTGTAGCGGCTTCTTTACCGATAAAGTTTTTGTCTCCATCGTTGGTTCCGAAATCATGATCATCCCAAGTGGCAAAGATCGGTTTTAAATTGTACCAATGATAAAGGGGGATGCGTTTGAAAGTATCGACGTAACGTTGCCAGATATCCATTTCTGTTGCTTTTTGACGTTCCACTAAATTTTTATCATCGACATAGACAACATCACCCGTGATCGCGATGAAATCGACATTTTCAGCTTTTAAACGATTCCACATCGGATCGATCACATCATTGAAACGATAGTCATCGGCCATACAGGAAACCAAAGCAAATTCAGGGTTTGCTTTGGATAAGTCTAAAGATTTAAATGAACGCTCATCGACGACAGAGCGTGAACCTGAAGTGAGAGATATATCAAGGATTTGTAATTTGTAATTCGTTTGAGGGTTTAATCCCGAGACTTTAATTTTATCAATGTTATAAAAAAATGGTCCTTTAACTGTTTCATATTTTTCCACTGTTTGTTTTTGACCTAACTCATCAGTGACTTCGTAGGTATAAGTTTTCAGTCGTGGAGAAAAAATATTGATTAAAGTTTGTTGATCCGTCGTTGGACCTTGAATGATGGATAAAAAGCCCGTTTTCATTCCTGAAGTGGGAAGGATTTCCTTGGTATTTTTTGTTTGTACCGTTGGCTGAGAGCTGTCTTCTTTCGGACTGCATCCAGATAAGAAATGAATAACGGGAAGGCTGGCAAATGCTTGTAGTAACTGACGTCTTTGAAACTTCATAAAACCCCTCTTTTATGTTTGTATCTGAGTCGCATCATTTTTGTTGCGAGAAGTATCTGAGCTGGCCTAAGGGGTGTCACCTATAAAATGACGGTTAGCGCGACGTGAGATTATGTGCAAAGGGTCGAGTTCTGTGTAAGATCAAGGAATGAGAATACTTATAACAGGTGCTACGGGATTATTGGGAAAAAAATTATTAATTGATTTGCTTAAAAAAGGTCACGAGGTCATCGGTGTAAGTCGCGATAAAAGTAAAATCATCGAATTGCCAGAAAATCAGACTTTTTCGTGGGATGCCATGAATGCTGATTTTCCGGTGGAAGCTTTGAAGCAGTGTGATGCAGTTATTCATTTAGCCGGAGAGCCTGTCGCAGCTAAACGCTGGAATGATCAAGTGAAGAAAACGATTCTGGATTCACGTGTGATGGGAACTCGTAAAATTATTTTAGCGCTTAAAAAAATGGATAAAAACGAAAGACCTTCTGTTTTTATTTGTGGAAGCGCGATTGGCTATTATGGGGATCAAGGTGAACAAAATATCAATGAACAATCTGCCGTGGGAAAAGATTTTTTAGCTGAGGTGGTGCAGCAGTGGGAAGCGGAAGCGGAAAAAGCCAATGAGCTGGGTCTTCGCACTGTTCTTTTAAGAACAGGAATTGTTTTAGCAAGGTCCGGTGGAGCGTTGGAAAAAATGCCTCCGGTGGTGGTCGGAGCGGGAGACAACTTTATGAGTTGGATTCATATTCAAGATTGGACCAATTTTGTCGTGAGCTCGATTGATAATCCAAAATCAGTCGGAGTCTATAATTTAGTTTCTCCTCATCCTGTCACGCAGTCGGTTTTTATTGCTCAGTTAGCACAAGAGCGCCACGTGCCAGTTGTGTTAAAAGTTCCACAATTTGTGGTGTCGATGGCCTTAGGAGAAATGGCTCAGGTTCTGTTGGCGTCGCAAAAAGTCAGACCAGAGCGTATGATTCATGACCAATTTAAATTTAAATTTGCTCAGCTCAATGAGGCTTTGAACGATATTTACCAAAGTGAAGATTATTTAGTTCAAGACTATACGGCATCGCAGTTTGTGCCGGATAAAATTGAAAACGTCTTTGATTTTTTCAGTGCCGCCAAGAATCTTGAGGAAATAACACCCGATTTTTTAAATTTTAAAGTCAAAAATATGTCTTCAAACGAAATTGAAAAAAACACAATTATAAATTATAAGTTAAAAATTCATGGCGTTCCAGCCAACTGGCAAACACAAATCACTGAATGGGTTCCATTAAAGATGTTTGTCGATAATCAGAATAAAGGACCGTATACAATGTGGCATCACACGCACACATTTACTTCTTTAGAAAATGGAACGTTGATCGAAGATCGCATTAAATATAAAGTGCCGGGACATTTAATCGGTCTTTTAGCGTTAGGTGCATTTATTCGAAAAGATGTGAATCAAATTTTTCAATATCGTATTAAAAAAATTAAAACAAAATTTACTGAATGATCTCATTTATTTATCTTTTTTTTATTGGTCATTTGGGATGGACTCAAACAGAAAAAGTTTTAAGTCACGAGACCAAACTGACGGGATATTATCCGAATGCCTCTGCTTTAGAAGGGGGCTTCAAAGATCGTTATGGCCATAAATTAAATACACTTCAAGATTTTTTAGCAGGAAAAGTTCCCTATGTTTCTGTGGCTATAGATTATAAAGATGATATGTCTAAATACATGAAAACGTATTTTTGTATTCCGACTTTAGACAAAAACTACGCCCCAGAGATGTCGAAAAAAGTGAGAAAGAAATACAAAGGTCATATTTTATTTAAAGCGGTCGACACGGGGAATGCTTTTGTTCACAAAAAATGGAAGAAAATGGATATCTGCGTGAACGATAAAAAAGCGTCTTATGATAATCGATTAAATATTCAGGCTTCGATTCTGGATTGTAACCATCTCGTAAAAAAATGACGACAACGAGTTTAAATTGACGTATAATTAATTATGACAGAAATTATGAAATCTCTTAAAAAGCCGATTTTGCGTGGATATATTCATCAAGCAGCTTTTTTTATGACACTAGGTTCAGGCACATTATTAATTGCAAAAAGCACTCAACCGACGTCAACTTTAGCCAGCTTTATTTATGTCGCGGGATTACTCTTTCTTTTTGGCGTGAGCGCGACTTACCATATTCCTTATTGGGACGCTAAACCAAGAGCGTTGTTGAAGCGTATTGATCACTCGGCAATCTTTATTTTCATCGCCAGTACATTTACGCCTATATGCCTTTTAGCTTTATCAGAGGCTTCCGGTCATCAATTGCTCGTTATCATTTGGTCCGTCGCTTTTTTTGGAGTTAATCAAGCCATTTTTTGGCCTAAAGCCCCAAGATGGTTAACGGCGACGATGTATGTAGTTATGGGATGGCTAGCTCTTCCTTATATAGGCGAATTAAACCAAACTTTGGGATCAGCGAAAATCATTCTCATTGTCGCTGGTGGTATCGTTTACACCATTGGTGCGGTTTTTTATGCGTTGAAAAAACCAAATTTAAAACCTGGTATTTTCGGTTATCATGAATTATTTCATTTACTGACGATCATCGGTGCATTTTTTCATTTCGTGGTCATATATCAGCTGATTCAATAAGTTATTCAACTTTTTTAAGGACTTTTTAACGAAGACAATGGATTCTATATACAGTTAAAAAGGATATTTCCATGCTCAATCTAAAAAAGTACATACTCTTGGTTTTTTTCATTTTTACGCAACGGTCATGGTCGCAAAGTGTATTAACGGTGGATCAGTTTTTAAATTTAGCCGTTCAAGAAACCGAAGATTTTCAGGCCCTTGATAAGTCAGTCAAATCTCTTGAATACGAAATTGAAGCCCGTGATTTACAATTAGCCACCAACCTTAAATTAAATGCTTTTGATATCAACGACCGTAAGGATTCTTTTGTTAACTCCATCAATCGTGATACATCATCGCGGGTTTACGGTGTCACTTTAGCAAAACCATTTTCAACCGGAACCACCGTATCATTAGGTGCTGAATACGAGTTGGCGAAATTAGATACGGTGAATGATAAACTTTATCGAGCTGATTGGGAATTTTCTTTAACTCAAGATCTATGGAAAAATGGATTCGGCCGTTCCGTGACTTTAAGACGCCAAGGTGATCAGCTTGAATTAGAAAACAGAAAACTGAATCTGCTTTTACAAAGACAGCAATTGGTAAATACTTTAGAAAATTTATATTGGGATTACGCTTATATTCAAAAAGAAAGAATTATTCGCCAAGAAAATTTAAAACGCGGAGAGCAGATTTTAAATTGGACGAATAAACGCCTTCGTGTTTCAGCGGCCCGCGATACGGATATGTTGCAAGCACAGGCTTTACTTTCAAGTCGTAAATTAGAACTCGCGGACATCGAACGTTTAGCGGTGAGTCATAAAAATCAAATGGATCAACTGATTCCCAGTTTAGCCAATAAAAATTGGGTTCCTGATGCGGCCGAATTAGAAAAAGATCGAGTTCTTCAAACTTTATTAGTTGGAAAGAATAAAGGAGAAAATCCGGTTCTTATATCGAGCTTAGCGACAAAATATAAGGCGCAGCAGTTGCAAGTTCAAGCGGAATCGGCCAATGATAATTTAAATCCAACATTGCAATTGCAATTAGCTCACGGACAAAATGGGATTCGTTCTGATTCGCAAGCTGCGATTGATCGGGCTTCGGGAAATAATAAAACCGATGCGAACCGGATCGGACTTATTTTCTCGATGGATTTAGATTTAGGTCTGATGGGTAAAGGCCGTGAATCAGCACAATTAGCCGCGCAAGCGGCCGCTTTAACTTCAAAAAGATTAGATCGGACCAGTCAATTAAGTTGGACCGATCTTAAAGCTGAAATGCAATTCTTGAATAATAGTCTGCAATTATCTCGAGATCTTTATGGCTATCAAAAAAAGAACATTGAAAGTGAACGTCGTTATTTTCAACAAGGACGGAATACGATCTTTGAATTTATTAATTTTGAAATCGTGGCCTCGGATGCTGAGCTTAGATTTTTCAAAGTGCTGAATCAAATGAGAAAAACGGAAGCTAACGCGAGATTGTTCACGGTAGATGCGAAAGCGAGTTTATAATGAATCTGATTCAACTTTCTATCAAGCGTCCCGTATTCGCCTGGATTATTATGGCTGCGCTTATTATTTTCGGCGCTATCTGTATGAATCGTATGGGCGTGAGTCAATTGCCAGATGTCGACTTTCCGATTGTGAGTGTATCCGTTAATTACGAGGGAGCCGCTCCGGAAGTGATCGAATCTGAAATTATTGATCCGGTCGAACAAAGTCTACTCGCGATTGAAGGTATCGAAGAAATGAAGTCTTCGATCAATCAAGGAACGGGAAGTATTCGTTTAACGTTTAATATTAATCGAAATGTCGATGTCGCATTACAAGAAGTTCAAACGGCCGTGAGCCAAGTGCGACTTCCATTAGGTGTTGATCCGCCGGTTGTGATGAAAAGAAATACGGAAGAATCTCCGATTATGTTCGTTGGGATACAATCGAACAAACCGTTACGTGATACCATTAATTGGACTCAAGATTATTTATTGGATCAATTTCGGTTCTTACCAGGAATTGGTCAAGTGGTCATCGCTGGATTTAGTCTCAGAAATTTACGGATCTGGCCGGATCTGGCCAAACTCAAAGCGGCCGATCTGACCGTGTCCGATATTTTAGACACGGTGAATTCGCAGCATGAGGAAAGTGCGGCGGGAAATGTGAACACCGGTTCCATTGAAATGCGGGCGCGTTGGATGGGTGAAGCGGCCACAGTCGAAGATTTTGGAAATTTACAGATTTTAAAACGGGGTGGTCAGCAGATTCAAGATCGCATTTATAAATTAAAAGATGTGGCGCGGATTGAAGATGGTCTGAGTGACATTCGACGCGTGGCTCGTATCAACGGAAAAGATGCGATATCGATCACTATACAGAAAGCGCGTGGCAGTAATGAAGTGCAAGTGGCGAAATCTGTTCGTGATAAAATAAATCAACTTCAATCTGAACTTCCAGACGGTTATCAGCTGAAACAAGTTGTGGATTTCACCACATCGACGGAAGCTGTCGTGGAAACGACCTATCATAAATTATGGGGAGCCGCCTTAGTTACAATTTTAGTTTGTTTCTTTTTCCTCGGAAGTTGGCAAGCGGCTTTGAATATTCTTTTCTCGATTCCGACATCTATTTTAGGAACGTTCTTAGTTCTTTATTTTTCGGGATTCACGCTTAATCTTTTCACCTTGTTGGCGTTAACGCTGGCTATATCCATTGTTGTCGATGATGCGATTATGTTATTAGAGAATATCGTTCGGCATCACCGGATGGGTAAGAACGCACATCAAGCGGCTTATGATGGAGCTATGGAAGTTTTGCCCGCGGCCACAGCCGCAACTTTGGCCGTCGTCGCGGTTTTTCTTCCCGTCGTATTCATGGACGGAATCGTCGGAAAATTTTTCTTCCAATTTGGCGTGACCATGTCAGCGGCCGTTTTGCTATCGCTCCTTGAAGCGGTAACGGTGACACCGATGAGAGCGGCGGCTTTATTAGCGGCCTCTCCGAAAATTACACCTTTAGAAAAATGGTTAGATCATAAGTTTGAACATATCGCAGAAAAATATAAACACCTTTTGTCGTGGACCATTTTTCATTCAAAATCGATCGTGGTTGGATCGTTAGTTATTTTTATGGTATCGATGTTGTTAGTTAAAAAGGTTAAACAAGAGTTCGTTCCAGCTCAAGATCAGGATTTAATTTTGTTATCGGGGACAACTCCGCCAGGCTCATCTTTGCAGTCCACTTTAGCCACCGCGGTTGAAGTTGAAAATATCGTTAAACAAAATCAATATGTGAGTTCGTATTTTAGTAGCGTTGGTGCCGGCGGTCCGAACTCGTCGGTGAACGCCTTTACACTTCCCATTTCTCTTGTATCGCGTGAAACTCGTAAGGTGACTCATTTGGAAATTATGAATCAATTGCGTGAAGCTCTGAAATCGGTGAAAAATGTTCGTATCAATATGCGTGATAACTCGTCGAGAAATTTAACGACCGGTCGGCAAAATCCATTGTCATTCAATATCAGTGGACCTGACCTCGAAGTTCTTCAAGTCAAAGCGAGCGAGATCATGAAACGTCTGACCGATGAAAAAATGGCAACAGATTTGGATACGGATCTTAAAGGCGGCTTTCCTGAAATGCGCATCTTGCCAAATCGAGAAGCCTTGGCAAAGCGTGGAGTCAGCGTTAATGCGGTAGGTGAATTATTAAACGCGACGGTGGCCGGAGCGCGGAACAGTCGATTCACCTCGGGCGGACATCGCTATGACGTACGAATGAAAATTTCTGATGATCAGATTCAATCCGAAAAAGATATCAATAAAATAAGCGTAAGAAATAATTTCGGACTTCAGGTTCCATTAGGAGAAGTGGTCGATTTTAAAATGATGAAAACGTTTCAATCGATTAATCGTTTGAATCGTCAAAGAGCTATAGGCGTCTTTGGAAGCTTGGCTCCGAATCGTTCGCAAAATGAAGTGATCGATCGTACCAAAGCTATTGCCAAAGAAGTTTTACCTGAGGGTTATAAAATGAAACTCGATGGAACGGCTGCAGGATTGGGTCAAAGTTTCAAAAGTTTATCGATGGCTTTAGTTTTGGGTTTGCTCGTGGCTTACATGATCTTAGCCATTCAGTTTAACTCGTTCATTCACCCGGTCGTGGTCCTCGTAGCACTTCCATTTAGTTTGACCGGGGTGTTAGCGATTCTATGGGTGAGTGGTTTTTCTTTGAATCTTTTCAGTTTCATCGGGGTCATCGTCTTGATGGGTATATCAAAAAAGAACTCGATTATGATGGTGGAGTACACCAATCAATTACGAAGCGATGGAGAAAAAAATGTGATCCAAGCTTTGCTACGGGCCTGTTCTATTCGTCTTCGTCCAATTTTGATGACGTCGGCAGCCACTGTGGCGGCAGCATTGCCATTGATTATAGGTAATAGCATTGGTCAAGAAACACGAACCCCGATGGGGCTCGCTATTATTGGAGGGTCCGTTGTTTCGACTATTTTCACGCTGATTGTCGTACCCAGTTTATATAAAATGATGTCGCGATTAGAGAACAATAAAGAAACTCATCTTGAGGGTTAGTTTTCAGTGCTGTATTGTCTCAGCTAAAGGTGATCAAACTGATAGTTAAGGCGTCGAATTAGCCAGAACAGAATTTTGAGTTTTATCAGCATCAAATGCTGTGGCATGAGTATTACCATCAAAACAATTTACAGCCGGAAGTGCAGTTATGCATATGACGTTAAATACGCGAAGGCTTGACCCATCGGTTTGATATAGAAAATTATAAAAGGCAGAACCGCCATCATTTTCCATTGATATTATTTTACTGTGAGGAAATGCAGGGACAGTATTTATTTTTGTCACGCTAAGTATAGGAATATCACTTCCGTTCATGTAATCGATACTAGGACAATCGGCTGCCGTGTAGAGGCTAAAGTACGAGCTTGTGGTCGATTCCGTCGTGGGAAATTTAAAAACAGCTGCATCGAAAGTTGAACCCGATCCGCCGCCTTCTGAAGCCGCTTCAAAAGGGGCGCATTCTGTTGTATAGGACCCGGAAATTTCTGTCGTCGCCTTCGGATTAGATGAAGATCCGCCGTCGGTGCACGAATACAACTGGCTTGTTAAGGCTATAGCCAATAAATTGAGGAGTAGATTTTTTAGTAATTGATATTTCATAAGTTGCCTTTCAAAAAGTAATACCTCTTAAGTATAAATCTAAAGAGTTATAACTGTAAATATTTTTTTTAAAATTTTAAGATGTTGGTAAAATAAAAA
>CALMPX010000120.1 GCA_937871355.1 uncultured Bdellovibrio sp. | reverse complement strand
GAACGGTGGATTCCATTTTTAATAAGTTTCCCTCTGAAACAGCTTTGAAACTCAAAAGATTTACCGGTTTGATGCAAACGGAGAAAATTCGTACACGTTATTTAAACGTCGTGATTGATATCGAAACTTTGCCTCATGATGACAGGTTAAGATTTGAAACTCTTCGCAAGAAAAATGCAGCGACTCCGAATGATGAGCTATTAATAACTTACGCGCGCACTGTTGATTTTTCAGATTCTTGGAATAGTTTAAAAGCGACTGCAAAAGCAAAAACATTAGTGGAAAATGACGTCATCTATAATAAGTTTTACGAACGTATGGTCGAAGCTGAAGCTAAAGCGGTTCGAATGGGTGATATATCTATTTTTGATAAAGATTCTAATATTGATAATATAATTGTGGTTATTCAAACCGGTCTTATTTTAAAATACGCCGGGCCCGCGGTGTTTCATTCCGCACCAGAGCTTTGGACCTATGTACTTTCGGTTTTGGGGGCATCATGATCTTTAAAGTTGACTGGCGCTTTTAATTCAACTAATTTAAACTCTGAGTCCACAACTCATTAACACAGGAGGTCTTTATGAATATGTTCAAATTTAATCAAGGGCCTTCTTATTCAATCTAAATTTTAGAAGGCTCTTCAGTCGTTTTATTCTTAAAATTAACTAGAGGAGTTTTATGTTAAATGCCCAAAAAGAATTTTTATTTCTTTTTGGTTGGGATGATTTTTTTGAAAATCATAGAGCCAACCTTGTTGACAGTTTTTTGATTCCCGCTCGAATTATCGTCGAAGAAAGACAGTTGTATCGTGTTCAAATTGGTCTTGATCAATCACTATGGGCCGCCATTAGCGGTAAGATGAAAAATGAAGCCCAAAACCGCGTGGATTACCCGGCGGTCGGTGATTGGGTTTTGATCGAAAAGCCAGAGCAAGCTGATCGAGGAATTATACATCATATTTTACCGCGCAAAACAATT
Organism: uncultured Bdellovibrio sp.; assembly: GCA_937871355.1. Taxonomy (GTDB): domain Bacteria; phylum Bdellovibrionota; class Bdellovibrionia; order Bdellovibrionales; family Bdellovibrionaceae; genus Pseudobdellovibrio. Next base: position 4,944 of record CALMPX010000120.1, on the reverse strand, counting down.
TTGCATCGTAAACAAATCGGATCGAGTTCTGATGCGCAAATTCTTTCAACGAACGTCGATTATGTTTTTATTACGACATCAGTCAATGAAGATTTAAACTATCGTCGTACCGAAAGATATTTATCGATCGTTCGTAAAGCCGGATCAAAACCAGTGATTCTTTTAACCAAGGCCGATATTGCAGATGATATCAACGAAGTGATCCGTCATGTGGAGCAAGAGTTCCCTGGAATTCCAGTCTATGCGATATGTCAGGATCAATTTTCTGAATCAGAGATTCTTTCTTTGTATTTTAAGAAAGGAACCACTTCGGTTTTTATTGGCTCATCAGGAGTCGGTAAATCAACCTTGGTGAATTTTTTAATAGGTCATCATCAAGCTAAGACGCAAGAAATTCGTGATGATGATGGAAAAGGAAAGCATACGACGACGTCGCGTAATTTGTATCTGAGTACTTACGGCGGACTCATTATCGATACGCCAGGAATGCGTGAACTACAAATGGCGGATCATTCAGAAGGTGTTACTGATCAGTTTTCTGAAATTGAGGAAATTATACATCAATGTCGTTTTTCAGATTGTCAGCATCAAGCCGAACCGGGTTGTGCCATTATTAAGGCATTGGCTGAAGGCTCGTTGCCGACTGCTAAATGGATGAGTTATCAAAAACTTCAATCGGAAGTGCGTCATGGCTTACGCAAGCAAGATAAAGCCGTCGCTTCGCAAGATCGTAAAGCTTGGAAGAAAATCTCAGTTCAAGCGCGTGAGAAAAGTCGTTCCAAAAAAAATGACGATTAATCATTTTTGATTTGCTCACAGCCTATTCGCGAGAATAGGCTGTGAGCATGACCAGTAAAACAGATGATTTCAAAGAAGAGCCACCCATCGAAGTTCCCATGGATAAATTATCTGATGATGTCGTGAAAGCGCTCATTGAAGAATTTATTTTACGCGAAGGCACTGATTATGGTGAGATTGAGGCCAGTCTAGAAAAGAAAAAAGAACAAGTTACAAAACAACTTGAAAATGATGACATTAAAATCGTCTTTGACCCCAATACGGAAACAGTAACGCTGATGACCGTCAATCAGTTCGCCAAAGCTACTCGCGCCCTTAAATAAATAAGTTTGAATCTCGTTTAAGACTTGTTTTGCTCATTGACTCCAACTAAGCTTAAAGTTGGAGTCAATATGACAAGTAAAATGAATTTTTCGTGCTCTCCGTGAGATCTTACAAGTTTGAGTTATCAAAATTACTAACGCAGTCAGATCTCAGTGTATTTGTAAAAGAATGCAAAGTTTTTATCGAGCCTATTGCTCCTAAAGAATTGGGCCATCTTTTTGTTGATGTGGCCTTTCTTCGAAGTGCTATGAAGTTCATCGAAGATGAACATTGGATTCAAAGTAAAAAAGCTGAAAATGAAATAAATTTTAATAAATTTATTAAAAAATTTTTCAAATTAGAGTTATCTCCTGTTTTATTTTTACATGCTGATTTAGAAAGTTCATCAATTGAAGGCATTCGACAAGCTGGAAAAAATGCGGCTTTGATTGAAACGGCGCTTATTCAACAAATAAAAAGTAAGCCTTACTCCGATCGAAAAATATTTACCACAACGACTTTACAGCTCATGTCAGAACTATTTGAGTTTGAGCATCAGTTGAATTTACAAAAAAGAGAAGATGGCGATGATATCAGTCTTTCTCTTTATAGAACCTTTGATATTCTCGATCAAGTTTTTGAATTAAATTATATTGTCGATGAAGCCACTTCGCTCGAGCAAAAAGAACGTCTTTACGAAGGTGCCGGCGTTGGCGTGCAATCAAGTTACGTAACAACTTTAATGGCCTTGCGCTATCTTAACCCGGCGAAAAATTCACGCTTTGTGGATTTAGGATCAGGCTATGGCCGGGTGGGCTTAGTCGTTGGTCTTATGCGCCCTGATATTGACTTTATCGGTTATGAATTCGTTGAGGGCCGAGTCAATATCGCAACCAGCACCAGTCATAATTTAGGCATTAATCAGCACGTACACTTTCATACACAAGATTTAGCTTCAAAAAGTTTTCAAATTCCAGCGGCCGAAACCTACTATATTTTTGATTCGTTCAGCGATGAAACTTATGTTCACGTTTTAGCACGTCTGCAAGAAATCGCCACGGCGAAAAAAATAACTGTGGTTACCAAAGGTAACGCACGATTGTGGTTCAAGAATTCCAACTGGTCAGCTCCACAAGAATTTAATGACGGCAATCTTTGTTTGTTTCGATCAAGGTAATAATTAATTTACTAATTGCATATCTCAAGTTATTTTTTCATGAAAGGATTTTTATGAAAACTTTAGCAGAACATAAATGTTTTAAAGGAACTGTTCGTTTTCACCAACATGATTCCGTGGAAACAAAAACGAAAATGAATTTTTCAACTTTTATTCCGGACGGCCCGGTGAAGGGCTGTCTGATCTGGTTATCCGGTTTGACGTGCAATGAAGAAAACTTTATTACTAAGGCCGGAGCGCAAAAGTATTTAGCCGAAGCCGGTCTTATGGTCATTTGTCCGGACACCTCTCCGCGGGGATTAAATTTACCCGGTGAGCATGACGGGATCGAATTTGGATCAGGAGCAGGTTTCTATGTCGATGCGACGACAGATGGCTATAAAAACCATTACCGTATGTACAGTTATATTTCCAATGAGCTTTATGCTTTGATTCAAAAAGAATTTAAAGTGGGAGATAATATATCAATTTTTGGGCATTCCATGGGTGGTCATGGAGCTTTGATTATTGGTCTTCGTGAAAAAGATAAATTTAAATCCGTTTCAGCCTTTGCCCCGGCGTCTAACCCTCAAAAAAGTCCCTGGGGGGCTAAAGCTTTTTTAGGCTATTTCGGACAAGATCAAAAAACTTGGGATATGTACGATACCACAGCATTGATTAAAGCTGGTGTTAGTCGCGATAACGAAATATTGATCGATCAAGGATCTTTAGATCCCTTTTTGAAAGAACGGCTTTTGTTGGCAAACTTGGTGGAAGCGGCCCAAGGCTCTCGGCAAAAGTTAAATATTCGTATGCAACAGGGCTACGATCATAGTTATTACTTTATAGCTACGTTTATCGAAGACCATATCAAGTTTCATGCGAGACACTTTTAGAGGCTGATTAAGTGGGTATTGATTGAAATTTGGTTGAAAGATGTTAGAATCGCCTTATGAAACTCAAAGGACTAGAACCCCATGCTAAAGACTGTAGCAAATGTGACTCAAAGTCTAGGGGATTCATGTGTTCGACCTCGGATGAGGTATCTGAAAAAATCAGTCATATAAAAGTCGATTGTCATTACAAGGCCGGAGATATTATTTTTCGTCACGGCGATTTACCTCTGGGATTATTCTCTGTTCGCAGTGGCGTGGTTAAACTCGAGTCGCTCAGCGAAGAGGGTGATGCCCATACTTTAAAACTTGTCGGAGCCGGTGGCGTGTTAGGTTATCGCACTTTTTTCAGTGGAGATATCTACAAAAAGACAGCCATCGCTTTAGAAGAAACCTCACTTTGTTTTTTGCCTCGCGCCGAAGTTTTAGATTTGTTTCAATGTCATCCTGAACTGGGATTGAAGCTGATCGGTCAATTAAGTACAGATCTCGACCGGGCTGAAGATAAATGGGTCAGCCAAATCGACAAAGGTGCGCCAGCTCGGGTCGCCGATGCCTTATTATTTTTAAAAGAACGTTTTAGTGAAAGTAGCTGGACTCGAAAGGAAATTGCTGAATGGGCAGGAACGACAACCGAAACGGTCATCCGCACTCTGGCCCAGTTTGAAAAAGAAGGCATTATTTCTCAAAACTACAAGAATTTCACAATTTTATCTGAAGTCGAGCTCAATAAAAAAGCTCATTCTTAGCCAAATATGACTACCATCATATTTTAAGTTTCCTCAGCCCTGTAAATTGGCATGATGTCGACGTGTGCGTATTGCAAAGCTCCATTTATTAATAGAGATTCGTTATTCTGTTGTAACAGCTGTGAGCTTTTATCTAAATGGACTCTTCAAGGCGAAACGCCTATCGCGAAGACCTCTTTTGTTTCGGCGAAGTGGGATAAGTACCGTGTTTCTGCTTTAGAATCATCTTTTAATCTTTCAAAGTGTCCCTTATATAAAAAATTTCGATTCTATATTGATGGTTTGCAGTGTGCCTCTTGCGTTCATTTGCTCGAGGATTTTCCCATGTATTGTTCGGGTATTAGTTATGCTCGAATTAACTATGGCCAACATATTTTAGATGTTGAAACTAAAAATTATTTTTCGTTAGCAGAAGTTTGTCAGGCTGTCGAACAATTAGGATATTCGCCAACACCCATAAAAGAAGATCAAGATTACGAGCAAGCCTCAGTCTTTGGTCGACGCACGTCTTTAAAACGGATCGGTGTAGCCGGAGCGATTGCTGGTAACCTCATGCTGTTTTCAATTCCTCATTATGCCGGTCTTGCCGGAAATCTAGGAATTATTTTTGAATGGATTTCATTTTTTTTATTTTTACCCCTGCTTTTTTATGTAGCCGTGCCTTTTTATAAAAAAACGTGGAGTGGTTTACTCACACGACAAGTCAATGTCGACATGATGATTGTTGTGGCTCTGTGGTCCGGTTTTTTATTTTCATCATATAGTTTATTTTTAGGTCAACACGAAATATATTTTGATTCCACAGCCAGTTTTATTTTTCTTATTCTATTAACACGTTATTTGTTACAGCTTTATCAAGACAAAACACCGCAAAAAAATATTTTTGAAAATTTATTTGATCACGAAGTGTATGAAGTTCGGGGTGAAAAAAATCACTATGTCACATCACGTGAGGTAGAAATAAATCAAAATTTGATTTTAAAAGTGAATCAACTGGTTCCTTGTGATAGTTTTTTAACCTCAGCTGAAGCTGAATTTGATCTCT
>CALMPX010000119.1 GCA_937871355.1 uncultured Bdellovibrio sp. | reverse complement strand
ACTTCGCGCAGATGGCCTTCACCGGGGTTTGTTGAGGAATTAACGCGGTCAAAATCGTATGATCCAGTGCCGTCTGATCCATAAATTGTTTCAGTCGTACTCGAGTTTCCGATTCGAGCTAAATTAAATTTAAGATATTCATAACCTGAAGTGACGCTCCCATCGCTGTACCCCTCGGAATCAAAGTAGTAATTCCATTCATTGTTTGGCAAAAGTGCAGCTAAGTTGGGATTAATGGCGTTGGTATTATTTCTAATAATATGAGCGCCGAAAAAATTTCCCCAGGCTTCTGACCAAGATAAACGTGGATCAATACGTGAAGCTCCACTATGGGATCCCCCTGGCGAATCCATCGTACCGCAAACATTTTCGATGTGATGTCCGAGTTCATGAATAATAACTGAATCATCAAAGTGATCCGTATCAACTGATGAAACATTTCCAAGAACGCCACCATTAATATAAAGTTCTTTGTCTGAGCGTAAATAAAATGAAACCGTGCCTAAATCGGCCGGATCATATTGAGGGTAAATATATTGATTCGGATTAAATCCAGCCTTCCAATACACACTCATCTTAGGATTTAAACATGAAATATTTTGCGTACCAGTATTGTTGGCCAAGTATTCATAGGAAGTAATAATATCATTATAAATATTAAATGCTCCGCCCTCGATTTTTGCTGAAATGCCTTCGGCTCCGGTGGCATTCGAATTAACATTGTTATAGGTGTTTGCTCCTGTTGTTGTGACCAAAGCTGTTGTTTTATAAAGAGTGTTTGAATAAATATCTTCTTTGACGCTAAATAAAGTTGTAAAAGCGGGCTTTCCACCGGGTACGGTCGGATTGTAGTTTGTTCGAGATAAAACCTGAACCGTGTAAGTACCTGTGGTAGCCGGTATACGTAATTCAGAAATTCCGTCTAATGCCTTCAATGCTCCAGAACCATTTGTTTGACCGCACTGAACAACCGCGCCGCTGCTATTTAAAACGCGAATTTCAGCATACCGAATCGGAATTCCAGTCACAAGCCCACCTAAAGTAAAGCGCGTCACTTGATTTGAGGTTTGAGCTACGCTTAAGCCTCGCTTAGAAAATGTGGCCGTGCCGTTTAAAGTCGAGTGAGCTTCGTAGGCCGTGCTGGTCGAACATAAATCTAATTCAGGTTCTTCGGCGCGATTACTATTTGAATCGTCTGCAGACTGTTTTTGACAACTGATAGCCATTGATAGTGTCATCAGTAAAAGTAATGATTTTGATATTTTATTTTTCTGCATGAATTTTTTCTACTTCCTGAACTATCGATTCGAATGAGCTCTCTTGCTGTGATGAAATGATCCCGTCTGAAAAAATACGTTTGTTTGGATCCGTTCCAAAAACTTCAAACCGTGCAAAACGGGCCTCTTTGGCTTGAAATTCATCGACCGAAATAGTGATTTCAACCGGAGAATCTTTTTTAAGGGAAGGAATTGATCCAGTCAGGATATATCCATCTTGGAGTTTCACATTTTGTCCAAGCTTCCATTTGTATTGAAGAGGAAAGTTGTAATCATAAGGAAGACTGACTACCGCGCGAATTGTTCCTGACGAATTAAATTTAGCTTTACTGAGCAATAATTTAAGATTGATCGTTCTTTCAACCGGACCCATATAACTGTATTGTGACGTCGGGGTTGGACTCATTCCACGAGATGTCATACTTTTTTTCTCGGTGCAGCCGAAAATAAAAATGAAAGTCGATAAAATAGAAAATAATTTTATGGTTGGGGACATAAATACCCTCCGCCTAGATCGCTGGTGATGTCATATGTGTAATCAGAGCTAGATAATACTGAAATTTTTGCTGTCCAAGCTCGGATATCTAATAAATATTTTTGAGTTCTGTCGATACCGTTAAGAAAAATCGTTTTTGAATAACTAGATAAGCCTGAGGCTGGTTCACGGTTCATGACATAAATATCTGAATTTGTATTATCACGATTAGCACTGAAACCCGAACAGTTACCTGAAGAATCGTAACCATTACAAACAAGATCATCGTTGAAAAAATAACCTGGTTTAAATAAAATAAGGTCGTGGTCAAGACTGCTGCCGATATTGCCAATATTTTTTCTAAAGCTGACGGTAATTCGATTTAGTCCCGAAAGTAAACTAAAATCGATTGTATAGAAGTGATTCGAATAACGTTGATCTGATGAAAAGCCATTAGAGGAATCATCAGATTTAGGTAATATTTTTTGAGTACAAATACTGGGTGAATAAACTAAATTGGTTGCATATCCCGGCCAAGATGATGGACTTCCAAATGTGCCGTTAGAGCGCAAATGAAGCGCTTCTGATTCGACGACATCGTTAAGACTTAATTTTGGATTCGGAGGCGGATTAGAATCGGCATTCCAAGGCCCGGTACCGACACTTGCTTTTAATTTTTCTAAAACTTTGTCGACGCCTTGAAATGGATTGTTGTCAAAGGCCGTTCCCGTAAATTTATCGAAAGCTTGCCAGATATTAATAAAAGGAGTCGGATTATACGCACATTTTTCTCCGCACGAATTTGTTAATTTAAATAATCCTCGCGAGACGGCTCCTTCGCGCGTATGACCTTCGCCAGGGAAAGAACTCGGTGAAACTCGATCAAATTCCTGTCCTGTGTAGGGTGCAAAAGTATAAGCTCCTGGATCAGTGCCTGGACGTTTCAGATCAATGACGAAGCCATCACCGTTTCCAATATTTTGTACGGTATCTGAGAAACCGTAAGAGTTAAAGAAGTACGTCCATCCGGTATTCGTTACTGCATTTTCAGTTAAGGCGGCGAACTTGGTCATTAGGGTGTTATCTAAATCATTAATACGGTCGTGAATGACATGTGCTGCAAAATAATTAGCCCAGCCTTCAGACCACGCCAGGCGTGGATCAATTCTTGAAATAATGGTGTGATTTCCGCCAGGCGAAGTCCACTGTCCACAATGATCTTCAATAAAATGCCCGCTTTCATGAATGACCGCAAAGTCATCGAAGTGATCTGTGTTAGATAAACTCATATCTCCGAGTTGTCCGCCAGAAATAAAAAGTTCTTTGGTTTCCGAAGAATAAAAAGAGGTATTACCCAAAGTCGCTGGATCCGATTCAGGATCTTGATACTGCATAGGATTAAATCCGGCTTTCCAGAAAACATTTAATTTTTCAGATAAGCAGGTTGTATCTACTCCTGGAGTATTCACTTTGATATAATCAAAGCCTGTTTGTAATGAATTTAGAATATTAAACGCTCCGGCTTCGATATCTTCTGAATCAATTTGTCGTGCTTTAGCGATTAAGTTAACTGGGACATTTGTACCCGCTCCGGATAAACTAAAATTGGCAGTGAGTGCGTGCAATTCATTGCGGTACTTATCTTTTTTAACTGAGATATAAATAAAATTGGCTGGGTTCGAAGCGTAGATTTTATAAGAACGAGAAACGACACGTAGTCGGTATGATCCAACTACATTAGGAATTTTTAAAGTTGAAACTTGATCGACGGCCTTTATGTTTCCACTATTATCAGTCGAGCCACATTGAATGCGTTCATTATTAGAATTATAAATAGCAATTTCAGCCGACTGAATCGGAAGTGCTGTTGGTAAGGGATCACTGAGAGCCATATTTTTTAATTTGGTCGTTGGCGTAACTGCAGGCGGAACCATTGTCGTTTCGGTAACAACATCTAATGTTCTTTTCTGAAATGTCGCGGTTCCGGTGATACTGACTCCACCTGTGACGACAACTGAAGTGGCACAACGAGTCTCCTCTTCTAAAACAGAAGAATAATAATCGACATCTGATTGATATGACAATCCACAACTCGTTAAAAACAAGCTGAAAATAGCGAATATAAAAAGTTTGCGAACAAGTTTTTGAGTCACAAGATTTATTCGGTCTTCTTTTTCAGACGCTACAGTCTAGGCGCAGGAAATTATCAAATTAAAATCTTAATTTGATACGACTTTTCTGGGTGCTAAAACTCTAACAGTCCAAGGACGTATTTTCGGCCGGTGAAAAGTATTGTACTCATTTGATACGTTCAGTTTGAAGGTAAGCCTTTAAAGATTGAAAAAGTTTACCCGAATTTTGCAAGCACTATAAACAGAGGACTATATATGCGCAGTCTCATTTTGATATTTTTATTTTCTTTCCAGGCCGCTCTAGCTCAGCAAAAATGTGCTGCGCTTTTTTCGGCAAAAAACCCTGCAAAAAAATATTCTTCCGGCCAAGAAGTCGAAAGTCAGATTTCCTCTTTATTATCTCAACTTCCAGAAAAAACTTTGGACTATATATTAGCCGGAGCTCATGCTGTGAAAGTGTTTGACCTAAAAGCTTTCAAAGAAAGCTCGAACTCGCTGCAATTGGCGCTTGCTGCCATCAATGGAAAAGGACTTTCTGTTTTTAAAGGTGATATTTATATTTCGCATTATTATTATAATAAATACGCAGCTCCTTACGCCAAAGGCCGCAAGATACCTTTAGACAAATTCTCGCTGACAGAGCCATGGTTTAAATGGAATGAAGAAACAAGAACCTACTCTTTCGAGACTTCAAATATTGTCGAGAACATTGTAAATAAAGTATTTGGTTCAGAGAAAAGTATTAAAATTTATCGAGGAACAAATCAATCAGAACTCAGATTTATGGAAGATTTGACAAAAATGCCAGATGAAAGCGCCAGCTTGATCGCCCAGAAAAAAATTAAAGGCGGCTCCTTTCATGGGTACTTTTTTACGAACGATAAAACAGCGGCACAAAGTTGGTCAAAAGATGAAACGGTCGTTTCAGTTGATATTCCGCGTGAAGTTGTTTTGCAGTTAGCACGTGAAGGTCGTATCTATGCCGGTGTTGAGGGTAATTACTTTGAATTTATGTTTTTTGATCCAGCCACAATTAAAAGTTTGGCCAGTCTGTATCAGATTGAGAAATAAAAAAAGGCTCGATGACCACTCTGAAAGATAAACCTCTGTTTGCAAGGTGGGTGACCATGGTAACGACTTTAGGCTTCTCACTACAAGGTGAGCTTGCACACCATCATCAGGGACAGTCCCCAAAAATATGCTTGTAAGGTTTATTTTCGATGAGTATTACGTCAGCGAACCCTAATAAACCTAGTATAATATATATTTAAAAAAAGTCTACGTACCAGGACTACAGAATTAAAAATAGTTGTCCGATAACGTGGCATGAAAATTTCTATAGCTGAATTAGATTATTATTTTCCGTTTTTAGTGTTTTTTTATGGTCTAGTCATATTATTTGTGCTTGAAATCCCGCATTTAGTCGCCTTGGCTAAAAAAGAAATGCCTAGTCATTTTGAAGCCTTTGAAAAACACCGTAAATTAGCTGTTGTTTCTATCTGGGTTGGCGGTCTTTGGTCATTGCAGAATATCTGGTTTTAATTGACTTAAACATCGTGGCTGATAAGGTCACGACATGTCTTTAGAAGCTGCAGCAGCACCGGAAAATCGTATACTTACAGTCGAACAGTTGAACATGCAAATTCGTTCATTGATCGAAGGTCAAATTGGTATTGTTTGGATTCAAGCTGAAATTTCTAATTTTAAACCGCACACTTCCGGTCACTTTTATTTTTCTTTAAAAGATTCTAAATCACAAATTTCAGCCGTCATGTTTCGAGGCCACAATTCTAAATTAAAATTCAAACCTCACGATGGTTTAGAAGTGATCGCGCGAGGGCGAATTACAGTTTACGAACCTCGAGGCAGTTACCAGGTCGCCGTCGAATCCATGGAACCTGTTGGGGCCGGCGCATTACAGAAACAGTTTGAGCAATTAAAAGAAAAATTAAAACTGGAAGGTTTATTTGATTCTTCACGTAAAAAAGCCATTCCAGCGCATCCACAAAAAGTAGCTATTGTTACTTCCCCGACAGGGGCGGCGATCCAAGATATTTTAAATATTATGAATCGCCGTGCGAAAGCCGTCGAAGTTATTGTCGTACCTACCATCGTACAAGGTGCTGCCGCCGCGCCGCAAATCGCGGAGGCGTTTGTAAAAGCTGAAAGAATTAATCCCGATGTGATCATCATTGGTCGCGGCGGAGGATCGATCGAAGATATGTGGTGTTTCAATGATGAGAAGCTTGCGCGCTTAATCGCAGCAAGCAAGATTCCGGTCATCTCTGCCGTTGGACATGAAATTGATTTTACCATTTGTGATTTTGTCGCCGATCTGCGCGCACCAACTCCGTCTGCGGCTGCCGAATTAGTCGCAAAAAGTTCGGCTGAAATTGTACAAAAGCTCACTCAGCTTGATCGTTCTTTAGCGTTCTCGATGAAAAAGCGTATGGAGATGATGAAACAATCCGTTCTTCACTTATCAAAACGCTTAACTGATCCTAAGAAAAAACTACAAGATCTGATGTTGCGCAGCGATGACTTATTCAATCGTTTAGAAAATGCGATGGCCGTGAATATCAATCATCTTAAAAAAGATGTACAGATTTTGCAAAGCCGTTTAGTTTCGCCAAAGCAAGTGATCTCGTCTTTAAAATTAAACTTAGATAAAAAGAATATGCGTCTGCAAAACTTAATGAATTCAAATTTGCAAAATAAAAAATCGCGTATACAGAACATGATGGCGCTATTAGATTCTTTAAGTCCGATGAAAGTGGTTGATCGTGGCTTTTCCATCACGAAAAGCCATGGCAAATTATTAAAATCAATTTCGCAGGTGAAAGCTAAAGATATCATCGAAGTTCAAGTGAACGACGGGATCATTGAAGCCGAAGTTATTAAATCAACACATTTAAAAAGTTAATTAAGAGGTAGAAAATGGATTTTGAAAAAAAATTAAATCGTTTAGAAGAAATCGTGCAAAAAATGGAAAAAGGAGAACTCGCCCTAGATGAATCTTTGCAATTATTCGAAGAGGGCGTAAAACTTTCTCGTGATTGCCACTCTCAATTAACGAAAGCTGAAGCTCAAGTTAAAAAATTAGTCGGTTTTGATAACGAAGGTAAAGCGATCACTGAAAATTTTAAGTCAGAAGACTAAGATATTCATGATTGCTGGATTAGAAAAAGACTACATCGAATTTCGCAAATACTTTGAAGACGAAAGCACGAAGTACTTTGCGGCGCAGTCGAAAATGAATCCACAACTGGAACTCTTATGGAAAAGTATGGGCTATACCTACTTTTTAGATGGAAAAAGATTTCGTCCATTTCTTTGTTATTTAACGGCGAAAGCATTTGATAAACCTTTTAGTGTCGTTTTTCCTTGGGCTTTAGCCATTGAATTTATTCATACCTATTCTTTGATTCATGACGATCTTCCTTGTTTAGATAATGATGATTTTCGACGAGGACAACCGACGAATCATAAAGTTTTCGGAGAAGACATCGCTTTGTTAGCGGGTGACGCCTTATTAACAGAAGCTTTTTTAGTTGTTTCAAATTTACCGAATCAAGTTATTCGATTATTGGCTCAGAAAACGGGAGCTCTCGGTATGGTCGGAGGACAAGTGCTCGACATGAAAGTCGACACTCAAATGCAGCTTTCTCATTTAGAACAAATTCATTTATTAAAAACAGCAAA
>CALMPX010000118.1 GCA_937871355.1 uncultured Bdellovibrio sp. | reverse complement strand
TTCATTCGTAAAACAGGAAAACCCGCATTCTTAGAGGCCATGGTTTCGCGTCTCTATGGACATTCTTCAGCTTCTGGGGCGAATCCCATTCAGAATGAAGTGGATCCCGTTAAAGAATTTGAACAACGTTTATTAAAAGCCGGAGTGATTACTTCAGCTGAAGTTAAAGCTCTGTGGGAAGAATATGAAATGGAAGGCGTACGGGCCGCTGAACAAGCCCGTACAGAACCGGTTCCGCAAGCGGATAGCATTTGGGATCATACCTATCACAATAGTGAAAATGCGGACTGGAGAAATTTCTAATGGCAAACATGGCGCAAAGTATTCGATTGGCTTTACATTATGCGGAAAAAAATTACGATTTAAAAGATGTTTTCGGACAAGACGTGGGAATGCCATTAGGTGGAGTTTTTACGGCGACTCAAGGTTTAAAAACAACCTGGAATTCAACTTTGGATGAGCGTGGTATCATCGGCATGGCCATGGGAATTGCTATGGCCGGAGATCGCTGTGTGGCTGAAATTCAGTTCGCTGATTATATTTTTAACACGATCGATCTTTTGAAAATCGCTGGAAATACTTTGTGGTGTACCAACGGACAATATAATTTACCCATGACTGTGATGACTCCGGTCGGAGCGGGTATTCGCGGAAGCGTGTATCATTCACACTCTTTTGATGCTTGGGCGTCGCGCTTGAGTGGTTGGAAAGTGGTTATGCCATCAAATCCATTGGATGCGTACGGATTATTACTTTCATGCATTAAAGATCCAAATCCTTGTATGTTCTTAAAGCCTAAAGCGCTCATGCGTGTTCGCGGTGAAGAATTAATTCCTGGTGAGCCCGCAGATGAAAAAGAATTAAAAAATATGATTGATGCACCGATTGGTGATCGAACCAAATGGAAAGCTCAATGGCCTCAAATTGAAGAATATTTAGTTCCGTTTGGGAAAGGCAAAATCACTCGTGAAGGAGATCAAATCACTGTCGTCAGCTACGGTCGTCACTTGCTTCTATGCAACGAAGTCGCTGATCAATTGAAACAAGAGGGATTTTCAGTCGAAGTGATCGATCTGCGTTCGATTTATCCTTATGACTGGCAGATGATTAAATCTTCGGTTGAGAAAACAGGACGCGTTGTTTTCGTGAATGAAGACACTGAAGTGACGAACTTCGCAGAACATTTATCTTACCGTGTTGTTCAAGAATTATTTTATAACTTATTAGCGCGACCAAAAGTCGTCGCAGGCAAACATGTCCCCGGTATTGGATTGCATCCCAATCTAGAAGACGCCAGCGTTCCACAAAAACATGATATTGAACAAGCTATCCGAGAAGTTTGTATGGAAGTGCCGTAATATGGGAAAATTAAAGTTAGACACAAAAACGAAATACGAACTGTATATCAAGTCGGTGCAGTCTCCGGATACGGATGTTATTTTTTATCATGCGGTTTACAAAGAGCTTCGTGGTAAAACAAAAAAAGGTCTTACACTTCGCGAAGATTTTTGTGGAACGGGAATTATCAGCAGTGAATGGACGAAGCTAGATAAAACTTATAAATCCATCGGCGTCGATTTAGATCCTGAACCCATGGAATTCGGACAAAGAAACTTTATTGATACTTTAACTCTTGATCAGCAAAAAAGAATTCAACTCGTTCAAAAAAATGTCTTAGATCGAAGTATTCCTAAAGCGGACCTTGTCGTAGCGGTGAATTTTTCTTATTGTTTATTCCGCGAACGTGAAAAACTGAAAAAATATTTTCAAAATGTTTATAAATCGATTAAGCCTGGTGGACTGTATATCATTGACGTATTCGGCGGATCTCAGTGCGCCGACGAAGTCTTAGACCGTACGAAACATAAAGGCTATACCTATTACTGGGATCAAAAGAGTTTTGATCCTGTATCTGGCCATGCTGATTTTGCCATCCATTTCAGAATTGGAAAGAAACTTTATAAAGACGTTTTTACTTATGACTGGCGTGTTTGGACTATTCCCGAGCTTCGCGAGATCATGAAAGAAGTGGGCTTCAAAGATTCAGTGATTTACTGGGAAGGCACAACTCGTAAAGGATCTGGAAACGGAAAATTTACTCAAGTGACCGAAGGTGAGGCTTGCCTCAGTTGGATTTCTTATATCGCGGGATTAAAATAGTTCATGTTGCAGTCGGAAATGAAGATTAAAAATTACGAGGTTTGGGTGAGTTTGGGTTGTACTCAAGCAGAGCAATCACTTACGCAGCCCGTTTTGTTTAATATAGAAATTTTATTTGCTGCAAAAGTATTGGCTGAAGACACAGATCGCCTGCAAGACTCATTAGATTATGTTAAAATAACAGATCTTATCAAAGAGATCGCCGAGAAAAAATCATATAACATGATTGAACATCTGGGCTTTAGCGTGACGGAGGCTTTGCAAAAGAAAATGAGCCGTCAGCATTCGGGTTCTACCTTGATTGTCAGAACGCATAAGCTCCGAGCCCCGGTTAAAAATTTACATGACGGAGTTGAATGGTCATGCAAAATAATTCTCTAGCAAAACAAGTCATTATTGGACTTGGATCAAATCAAAATTCTCTTATTAATTTAAGACGAGTTTTGCTTGAAATTCGTCGCCAATCTAATTTTAAAATATTAAAAGTATCACGCATTTATGAATCAACAGCGCAACTACCAGACGGAGCCCCGTTAGATTGGGATCATGATTATCTTAATGCCGCCGTCTTGGTTGAAGTTAAGAATTTCGATCCCTTGGCTTTGCTTCGTCAACTGAAAGTCATCGAAACCCATATTGGGCGTGGGAAATCTGAAAAATGGGCTCCACGAATCATAGATCTCGATATTCTTTATATTAAAAATTTTAGCTTTCAATCAGAAAGTTTACAGATTCCTCATAGCCTGTTAGCCGAAAGACCTTTTGCTTTTTTGCCCGCATTAGAAGTTCAACCGGACATGACTCTGATCAAAAAAAATAATCTACAGGCCTTTAATACGAAAATTTCAGATCGATTTTTCTGGACTGAATTCGTAGGTATTCTCAACGTCACTCCGGATTCTTTTTCGGACGGGGGGAAATACACCGAGCGAGATCAATTTCTTGAGCAAGCGCGCAAGCTCATTCATGATGGGGCCGATTACTTAGATATCGGCGCCGAATCAACTCGTCCTGGGGCTGCGGCCCTCAGCCCGACTGAAGAGTTTTTAAGATTAAGCCCGGCTTTTTGTTATTTAGAAGAACTTAAAAAAGAAGGACTTCAGTTTAAAGTTTCCATTGATAGTCGCTATGAGCAAACGATTCGCCAAGTAGCGCAAAATTATAAAATTGATTTGATCAATGATGTATCTGGTTTATCCAATGATAAAATGTTGGATATAATTAAAGAATATAATTTGTCAGCCGTTTGTATGCATTCTTTGTCGGTGCCAGCCGATAAAGATATCGTTTTAAAATCAGATTGTGATCCGGTAGAAGAAATTTCAAAATGGTGGACTCTGCGTGAAAAAGCATTCTCAGATTTCGGTATCAATCCTGATCATATTTATTTTGATCCAGGCTTTGGATTTGGTAAAACGACAGAACAAAGTCGTTATTTGATTAATCATTTAGAAGCATTTTCTCCTATTCAGCATAAGTTTTTTTTAGGTTACTCAAGAAAATCATTCTTAGGCGATGTGGCAGATAAAGATTTGGCTACAGCGCAAATAACTCAAAACATAAATCCGGCTTTTTGCCAACTTGTGCGCGTTCATAATATTGAAATACAGAAAAAGATTTTGAGCACTTCAAATGCAGTATAACGAAGTCATTCAGTACCTGGAAGGCCTAACCATCATGCCAAAGACCATGCCGGGGTTGGAAAAAATTCGTTCGGCTGTAACCAGTCGAAGTTGGTTTTCCAAAATTGATCCTCAAAAAGTGATCACCATCGCTGGTACCAATGGAAAAGGAACAACAGCAGCGGCTTTAGAAGCCTTATTGATCGCCGCAGACAAAAAAGTGGGATTATACACCTCGCCCCACCTCATATCAACCACCGAGCGTATTCGTGTCAATGGAGCAGACATTTCCGAAGCCGCATTCACGCAATTGTTTTTAAATAACAAGCTCACCATTGAAAAGTACACGTTAAGCCACTTTGAAAGTTTAACCTTAATGGCTGCAGATTATTTTTTCACTCAAAATTTAGATTACATTATACTTGAGGTGGGCCTCGGCGGAATGTTCGATGCCACCAATGTTTTTCCTAATTATTATTCTGTGATCACCAAGATGGGGTTAGATCATGAAAATATTTTAGGAAACAATTTGATGGATATCGCTCGGAACAAATTCGGTATTATTAAACCGAAATCTATAGTCATTCATCATAAGTTCGATTCGCAAATCAGTGACCTTGTCAAAGAGACTCAACGAAAGACACATTCGACATGGATTCAAGGCTATTTACCTGAAAAAACTTTTGATACGAATCTCATTGGTCCAAGAGCTCAAGAAAATATTTCGACCGCGGTCACAGTTTTTGAGACTCTGGGGTTTGATTTTGAAAAACACAAAGAAGCGTTAAAAAAAATCAATTGGCCGGGACGCATGCAGCCGGTGAATTGGCCGGGCCTTGAAAAGCCCATTTATTTATCTGGCGATCATAATCCGCAGGGGATAGAAAGCTTGATTGAAATTCTGAATAACTATAAGTATGAAAATTTACATTTAATTATCGGCATCGGTGTGGATAAGTCGAGTGACAAAATGCTCCGTCGAATTTTAAGTATTCCCCGATTGAAGTTGTATCTCACTGAGACACCATTTAAGGGTCGCCGAGTTGAAGATTATCCTGAATTCGCCATGAAAGCGGCGGCCATGAGCGATCG
>CALMPX010000117.1 GCA_937871355.1 uncultured Bdellovibrio sp. | reverse complement strand
ATTTAACGATTTATTTTTGGCACAGCATATTGGTAAGCTTTTTGTACGACTTCCTCGAGATTTAATTGACTTGTGTCAACGACCAGAGCATCTTGAGGAATCTGCATAGGAGCTACTTTGCGAGTTGAATCTTGGATATCTCGCTGTTTCTGCTGCCGTTCTAAAATATCTTTATCTAACCCGAGTTCTTGCGCACGACGAGAGGCACGATCTTCAGATCGAGCTGTTAAATAAATTTTAGCTTCAGCGCGAGGAAAAACAACCGTTCCACAATCCCGTCCCTCCGCAATCAAACCGCTATTCTCCAGTGCGCAATTTCTCTGATGATCCAATAAGGATTGGCGCACCTCGGGAAAATGACTGATACGACTTGCGATATTTCCTACATCTTCATGAGCAATTTTTTCCGTGACGTCTTGTCCGTCAAACCAAACTTGTGTTTTCTCGGTGGTCAAAACAATCTTCCACATTTTTGAAAAACAAAGTTCTGATAAAGCAATGGGATTGTCTAAATTCGTCTTCATTTGTTGAGCGACATAGGCTAGGCCGCGATAAAACGCACCCGTTGAAACCCAAGGTATACCTAATTTTTTAGAAAGTTCTCGACTGACTGACGATTTGCCAGAAGCCGCAGGACCATCTATTGTAATTACGTAACCCATTTTATACCCACTTAGTTATCTATTATATAAAAAATTAAAATTTGAACGACAAAACAAACTAACTGATTTCAGGAATCTCAGCTAGCATTTTTTCTATGGCTTCGATGGCTTTTTCGTTCTCAAATGCCTTACCGACAGTCATTCTTAAATAATGGGGAAAACCGTAATTACCGACGGGTCTTAAAATAATCCCTTTTTTAAGCAAGCTCACAAAACATGCTTGAGCATTCCTTTTTGTATCAAAGAGAACAAAATTTCCGTCCGATTTAAAAAAGGGAAGTTTTAAACGAGTTAATTCTTTGTAAAAATAATCTAATCCGTCCCAGGTTACTTTGCGTGATTCCGCGATATAATCATCGTCTTCTAACGCAGCTATTGCTGCGACCTGAGCAAGATCATTTACGTTGAAAGGGTTTCGAACGCGATTATAAAATTCGAGAACGTATTCAGGTGCTAAAAGCACTCCTAAACGCAATCCAGCCATGCCATAAACTTTAGAGAACGTTTTTAAAACCAAAACATTAGAATACTTTTGATAAAACTGAGCGGCGGCTTTAAATTCAGTATTACGCACATATTCTGTGTAAGCTTCGTCGAAGACCAATAGGACATCGTCACGATTGCCTAAGCGAACTAAGAACTCTTCGAGCTCAGCTCCGCCTACAGAAGTTCCCGTGGGATTATTTGGATTTGGAATAAAGATAAGACGAATTTTAGCTGTTGGATTTCTAAAAAAATGATCGGCTATGGCCTTAAGATCCATGGTTAAGTCCGATTTCAATTCAACGGTGCGAACTTTAACACGTGCCGCCTGTGCGCAGACTTGATAAGCCACAAACGCTGATTGAGATGTTAAAATAGCATCACCTGGTTCGCAAAAAATACGAATAAGCAAATCAATAATTTCATTTGATCCGTTGCCAACTCCGATTTGAGTCGTAGGCACATTCCACTTTTCAGAAATTTTATGGACGAGATCGTGGCAAACCGGGTCAGGGTAAAGGTGCTGCTGATCTAAAGCATTCTTAATCGCAGCGATGACCTTAGGACTTGGTCCTAAGGGATTTTCATTGCTCGCTAACTTATAGACTTCGGCTAACCCGTATTCTCTTTTTGTTTCAGATATAGGTTTACCTGTTTTATAAGGAACTAAATTTAAAATTTCAGCAGACACTTTCATGTTTGACCTTTTTCTTTTACGACTTTACAATTTCACAACCTATTATGACTGACACCCAGACTCAAGCAAATTTAGCTCTATTTATTGGTGAAACCTATTGTGAGATCGAAGTGCAAAATCTTGATCAGCAGTCGATCTTAACAAAAGAAATTTTTCTACCACAAATTTCACTCAAAAATGCGTTACAATCAACGGCCGCTGATGTCTTAAAATTGGGTTACAGCATTCAAAATGTCTACGTCGTCTGCCGTTACTTAGAGCGACTAAAAACTTTCCGGCTGGGCGGAAGTGTGATTCAAGTCACACACAAGGGATTAGAAAATAACTACATGCTTGAGAACACGACACGTTTCTCATTAGCCGCGTCTTCGCTCATTATTGCCATTGATGGAAAATCAAGTGCGAAAGATTTAGCCGTGCAGATCAGTACAGAATTTGATCGAACTCGCAAAGTAAATCCTGAAGCCAATAAAGTTGTCATCAATCTTGATCCCACCCAAGTCTCTACTGATAAGATTGAAATTATTCAAAATTTTTTCAAAGAGAAAAATTTTAAACTTTTCACAAATACGACTCCCTATGATTTAAATTCGATCCGCCAAGTTCTTTTGAATGCAGGCACGGAAGGCACTAAAGAAGAGCTCACTAAAGAAATTCACGAGGCCTTTCCAAGCGCTCAGATTTTATTTTGGTCGAAAGATCGATTTATGCCTGATGTTGAAAACTATCAATTGTATTTCAGTGCCGAAGATTTTTTAGGTTCAACCTTTTTTTCGGATAAAAATAAGAATATAAATAAATTAATTCATTTAGATATTGAAAACTGGATGGTCTTAGAAAAAGTCAATAAATCGTCTTGGGATAGCCCTTGGGGCAAAATCCAACGGCCTCATTACCGAAATACTAAATTGTCTTTACATCCTTTGACTGAAATACTCATTGATGGAAATGCCTATCTTCAATTTTCCAAAGTACCTGCGCCCAGCGAACCAGGTCCGATGACCGCTGGTCGCGGAGTCAAATCTTTAATTTTAGACGTATTTTACTCTGACCTAAAAAATAAAAAACTATTAGGACAGCTGTTCCCGGCGCTCCAAAATGTGAATATTGAAAATAAAATTCTGTCTCAGTTTAAAGTTTTAGAGCACGGCCAAAAAACTGAAAGTAAAACTTTAAATCTATCTGACATTAGGGAATTCATCTTCGAGCTCATTCAATTCGACATAAATCGTCTTGGATGTAATGATGAAAATTCGCTTTGCACTGGGAATATGTCTTTTTTAAATCACAAGAAAACGTCGACACCCTTTAAGTGGACAGAAGAAATATTTAAAAAGGTTAACCTATGATTTCGCATTTAGAATCTCACAAGTTCAGTTCAATCATAAGTCACTTTAAAAATGCTTCGATTGTGAATAGTAAAGGTGAACTTCTTTTTTCAAAAGATGCCGATCCCTTCAAAACGACAACAAGCCGTCTTGTTCTCTTTCAAATCGCTAAAAAATACCTTTCTCCAAATATCGGAGATGTTATTATTTCTAATGATCCTGAAAATGGCGGAACCTCATTATCTCGTATTTACTTTATCAGCTGCCTCAGCGCGAATTTATTTTTGATTTGGGATTCTGAATTTTATCCCATTGATTTTAAAATTCCCTTAACTCCTTTTGTAGAAAAAGGGAAAATCAGCCCATTTATATGGACGGCTCTTATCGAAGCTCAGTCGAACAAAGAGCAGTACGCCAACTTCTTTGAAAAAGAGGTCAGTCAATTCAATACGGTTAATAAATTCACCGAATTCATCAACGAAGCCTCTCAAGATGATTTTCAAAAACAATGGTTCGTGGTTTGTAAAAACATTTTCGTGAACCACTTTGAGTCGAAGGCCTTCGGGCAAAGTGAACTCAGTTATAAATATAAAACGGATCATTTGCTGAAGTTAAAAACTGAAGTCGATGAAAAACAAAATCAACGATTCTTTAAGGTTGATTTCTCTGGAACAAGTTTAACTTTGCCTGGACAGAGTCAAATTTCTTGTGCTTCTCATGTGGTAGAAAGTGGTCTCATTATTGAGTTCAGCAAGTACTATGACTTAGAAAAGTACTTATCGCAGCCAATTTTAGATCATATCAAACTTGTATTGCCTCCAAAATCTATTGTCAGTAACGCGCATAAAGCTGGAGAGTTTAATTTCGAGCTTCAAAAAATGGCACGCCAAATGATGAAATACAATTTAACTCAAATTAACTCTCAAACTAAAAAGACTGAGAAAAAGTTTTCACTATATTCAACTCATCTACTTCAAATGACTTCGGATGATGAAACAAATTTATTCTTTTTGTCCAATTCACGTATTCAGTTTGAAAATTTGATTTCTTTTACGCAAAAAACACTACAGAACACAGAGGGTGAATACAAAGCCTGTCTGGTTTATAATGCCGAGAAGCCGATCACTGTTCGTGTCAGCGGAATATCCTCTGAAGAAGATCACACTAAGCGCTGGCTTAAAATAAATAAAGACTCCGTCAAGCACGGTACTTTTAGTTTAAAAAAAGGCGATGAACTTATTTTTAACTGGAAAATTTAATTAAACTTGAGCACCGGTTTTTTGAATCGCTTGGCGTATTTCTTCGATATGTTTGTGATTAATGGTCTCGATAACAAAATCAATCTTCGTTTGTTTCATTCCCAGATCAGTCCCAATACGGTCATGGTGAACTTCTAAAATGTTAGCGCGATGATCCGCCAAAATCTGAGTTAAGCGACTGAGACTTCCTGGAATATCTGGAACAATAACTGACAGTTCACAGAGACGACCACGAGAAATTTGCCCGTGCTGAATAGCTCCCGAAATCATATTTAAATCGACATTACCACCACACACCAAGACACAGGTCGTCTTACCTAAATCAAGATTTTTATTTGATAAAACCGCTGCTAAAGCTACTGCACCTGAACCTTCAGCTACAGTCTTCACTCGTTCGAGTAAAAAAACCATAGCTTCTGCAATCTCAGACTCAGTCACCGTCACGACATCGTCTACATATTTCGAAATAAAATCATCGAACATCATCTGACTTGGCTTTTTAATCGCAATACCATCAGCTAAAGTCGAAATAGGTTGTCGAATCGTTTCGTACTTATGATTTTTAAATAATTGGTACATCGTTGAAACAGATTCCGTTTGGGCCCCAATAATTCTAATTTTGGGGTTTATACTTTTCGCTGCTATAGCTATCCCACTAATTAAGCCACCGCCTCCAATAGGAACGACGATACTGGATAAATGAGGAACTTGTTCTAATATTTCTAAACCGATTGTTCCTTGTCCTGCGATAACCTTTTCATCCTCGTAAGGATGTACAAATGTATAACCTTTTTCCTGGGCAATCTGAATGGCATAGTATTTAGCTTCGTCAAAGCTGGTTCCATGAAGAATAACTGTAGCTCCATAATTTTTTGTCGCTTCCACCTTAGATAAAGGTGCATTCACTGGCATAACGATAGTTGAATGAACTCCATGAATGGTAGAACTTAAGGCTACGCCTTGCGCGTGATTTCCCGCCGAACACGCTATGACTCCACATTTTTTCTCAGCTTCTGTTAAACTGAGAATTTTATTCATCGCTCCACGGATTTTGAAACTTCCCGTGCGTTGTGTATTTTCTAATTTAAAAAAGACTTCAGTTCCTACCAATGCCGAAGCTGATCGCGAGTAATCGCAAACTGTAATATTGATGTTATCTGATATAGCCTTACGAGCTGTTTGAATATCTTCTAAAGTGACTTTCATAACCCTAATTTAGGGCGAAGTTTCTACCAATACAAGCTGATTCCGTAGATAGGAGGATATTCCGACTTTAAAAAAGAATCGGAATCAGATGAACTATGACTTTTTTCCTCAGTGCTGTGATTGAATGGAACAATATCTGATGGGTCCGTGCAAAATAGAAAGGGTACAAGGTACTTTCCGCAACTATCACATCTATCGATTTTACTGGTTTCCGATTCAGAAGTTTTATTACAAATATGGCAACGTCGGATATGAATCATATTGAACAACCTCTTGTATTAGATAATTATAAATCTAACTTTAAAAGCTGCAATACTTTCACCACCCATTCTCGAAATAGGATTCAACTTAATGAGACCTAGCATCAGTTTCTCAGAATAGAACGTCTAATGACTTTACGCGAAAGCGAAGAAGCTATATGCAGTTACAAATATCCAAGAAGCTAGACACTTCTAAAGAAGCTCCGCCGATCAAAAATCCGTCAACGTAAGGAATAGAAATCAGATCTTTAGCGTTGTCGGCTTTTACGCTCCCACCGTAAAGAAGTTGAAAATTTTTAAAATTCAAAGCATTCATTTTTTTAAATAGCTCCGTGTGAACTTCTTTCACTTGGTCTAAGGTCGCCACCTGTCCTGTTCCAATGGCCCATACTGGTTCATACGCAACAACGATGCGTTTCATCACATCAGCACCAACCAAAGCTGTTTCTAATTGCTCGAAACAAACTTTAAGTGTTTCATTCTTTTGACGTTGTTCTAGACTTTCACCAATACAAAGTACTGGTAAGATATCTGAAATTTGGCAAAGCAAAACTTTTTTATTAATGAATGAATTGGCTTCGGCAAAAAACTGACGACGTTCACTATGACCGATTAAACATAGTTTTGATCCTAACGATTTCGCCAAGTCTATTGAGTTTTCTCCGGTAAATGCGCCTTTTGTCTCTGTATGTATTTGCTGTGGTCCGAATTGAACCACTGAGCTTTTAAATTCACGAGATAAAGCATCCAAAGAAAAGTTTTGCGGAAAAATAAAAACTTCCTTTTTTTGAAAAAACATTTCAGAAGTTTGAATTAAAAAATCCTGAGCAAAAGCTTGCGCCTGTTCAGGGGTTTTATTTAACTTCCAATTAGCTGCAAAAATTTTCTTCGAAGACATACTTATCCTAAAACGTCGGGGTACTGGTTGAAGATTCGGATTGTTTACGTTTACGTAAGACTTCTAATCCGGGCAATTTTTCACCTTGAAGATACTCAAGACTGGCACCGCCTCCGGTTGAAATATGGGTCATCTTATCGGCGAAGCCGGAAGCTTCAGCGGCCGCTGCCGAATCGCCGCCTCCAACAATCATCGTTCCCGAGTTATTCGCCATCGTTTCGGCAATGGCGAATGTTCCTTTGGAAAATTCAGGTGTTTCGAAAACACCCATGGGACCGTTCCAGAAAACTGTTTTCGCTTCAGATAAACATTTTTTATAAAGCAGAATTGTTTTGGGACCGATATCTAATCCCATTTCTTTTTCATTAATTTTATGATCAGTTGTAACTCGAATGTTTTTAGTATCCCCAAAAGAAGTACTTGTCACATGATCCACAGGCAATAATAACGTTTTACCACGAGCTTCGATCCGCTCAATCATCTCTTTTGCATATTTTAATTTGTCAGTTTCTACTAAAGATTTTCCGACCTCTATGCCTTGAGCTTTCAAAAACGTGTAAGCCATGGCTCCACCGATCACAAAACCATCAACCACGTTAATGAGTTTTTCAATAACGGGAATTTTATCAGAAACTTTTGATCCACCAAGAACGGCGATATAAGGTTTCTGAGGACGATCGAATAAGCCGTCTAACATTTTAATTTCTTTTTCGATCAAAAAGCCAACACCCTTATCAACCATCATCTCCGGAAAAGCTGAAATACTCGCATGAGCACGATGAGAAGCTCCGAAGGCATCATTAATATAAATATCCGCATAAGAAGTCCACATCACCGCAAGCTCTGTGCTGTTTTCAACTTCACCTGGATCGAAACGAAGATTTTCCAAGCAGATAATTTGATTTTTCATCGGACCATAAAGAATATGTTTAACACCTTCTGAATCCGGCTCATCCATTAAAACCACTTCAACATCTAATAATTCACCCACGCGCTGAGCGACAGGCTCCATAGAGTATTGACGATCCGCCGCAGATTTAGGACGACCTAAGTGCGAAGCAATAATTAATTTTGCGCCTTTTTCTAAACAGTATTTCATGGTGGGAAGAGCCGCAGTGATTCGAGTCTCATCTGTAATGTGACCTGAAACATCCATGGGAACATTTAAATCTAAACGTAAAAATACTGTTTTGCCTTTAAGTTCAAAATCACGAACGGTTTTTATACCTTTTAAACCATCAGTCATTAGTTCTTCTCCATCATAAATAAAGCCATATCAACCATACGACTCGAAAAACCTGTTTCATTATCATACCAAGATAAAACTTTAGCTGTTTTATTTCCTACAACCATAGTTGTTTTACTATCCACGATCGAAGACAATTTGTTTCCGTTAAAATCAATCGATACCAATTCTGCTGTTTCATACCCAAGAACTCCTTTTAACTCACCTTGAGAAGCCTCTTTTAACGCGGAATTAATGGAAGCCACAGTCACGTCTTTTTCAGTATTAAATGTGAAATCGATCAAGCTCACATTCGGAGTGGGAACGCGGATCGACAATCCATCAATTTTACCTTTTAGTTCAGGTAAAACTAATCCGACAGCTTTTGCGGCACCTGTTGTAGTTGGAATCATCGATACAGCCGCTGAGCGTGCACGACGTGCATCTTTGTGAGAAGCATCTAAGATTTTTTGATCGTTCGTGTACGAGTGAACTGTTAACATTGTTCCATTAACGATACCGAAAGACTTATGTAACACAGAAGCTAAAGGAGCTAAGCAATTCGTTGTGCAAGAAGCGTTCGATAAGAACGTGTGTTTGGCTGAATCATATTGTTTATGATTTAAGCCGTAAACAACTGTGATGTCGACGCCATCAGCCGGGGCTGACACCATGACTTTTTGAGCACCTGCTTTAATATGTTTTTGATAATCTTCTTTACCTTTAAGAGCGCCCGTACATTCCATAACTAATTCCACGCCCCAAGCTTTCCAAGGGATATTGGCTGGATCTTTTTGAGCAGATACCGGAATTTTTTTACCGTTAACGATTAAATTTTCTCCATCATGAGAAACATCAGCTTTGTAAATTCCGTGAGACGAGTCATATTTTAA
>CALMPX010000116.1 GCA_937871355.1 uncultured Bdellovibrio sp. | reverse complement strand
CAATTTGGATCTGAACCAGTGGAAATCAATATCAGCCGTGATCAAGCCAAAGCCGAAAATGTCAAAGATGCCATTTATCACATTGGTAATGAAGACAAGCCGGCTCAGTTATTGTCGGTCATTAAAAAAGTAAATCCAAAACAAGTGATTATCTTTACGAACTTTAAAAATAATGTTGATCGTATTGCTCACTTCTTATCAGCTAACAATATTCCAGCGATGGGTCTTTCCAGTTTAATGAATCAAACTCAACGCAACAACGTGATTACTAAGTTCAAGGAACAAAATAATTTGAATGTTCTCGTCGCGACAGATGTTGCAGCCCGCGGTCTTGATATCAATGACGTTGATTTAGTTATTAATTATGAAATGCCTCAAGATGCTGAATCTTATGTTCACCGTATCGGTCGTACGGGACGCGCCGGTAAAGATGGCTTAGCGTTTTCATTCATCAGTGAAAAAGATGTGGATTCATTAGGTCGTGTTGAAGAGTACACAAAAAAGAAAATTGAAACTCAATACTTAGAAGACAACGAAATTGTAAAAGATTTTAAACCGATGGACCGCGAAGATTTCAGCTTTAAAAAGAGCTTTGATAAACGACCATCGAATGGAAAAGGTCCACAACGAGGAGGGCCTCGCTCTCAAGGACCCAATCGCGATGGCGGACGTCCTTCGCCAGGTGGCCCCCGTGGCCCACGCGCAGAAGGTGATCGTCCACAAAGACCAAGTGGTCCTGGTGGCGGACCTCGTAAAGAATTTAAACCGAACAACGGTGCAGGAGCCAATTCTGGTCAAGGACAAGCCGCACACAGTAAAGCTGTGAATGGTACGAAACCGACGCAAAATCCAAATCAAAATAAATTCAAGCCGCGCAACCCCAATACAGAAAAACCAAGTTTCAACAAATCAGCTCCAGCTCAAGTTAAGCCCGTTTCCGTTGTTGCAAGTAAAAAAGTTTATCGTAAAGGTGGAAGCGCTTCAGAAGGCACAGGATCTGTGATCAAGAATTTCTTTAGAAAGATTTTCGGCTAATTAATTCCAGTAAAAACTACCAAGGATTTTATTACAATCCTTGGTCGATTGATCAAAAGTTTCAACATCATCAATACAAGTCGCCGTTACAATTTTCTTTCCATTTTGAAAGAAGACTTGGCGGCTTTTTGTTTTTTGGTTTTTTTGATTGATATCAAGAATAACAGACGTCACTTTGTTCGAAGAATTTTTAATCGATTGTAATCCAGACACTTCAAAACCAAATTGATTGTAATCACGTAGATAACGACGAACGTAGATTTCTAAATTGGTCTCATTTTTTGTTTCATCATAATTAAAGCTCATGCGTGCCGTTTGATTTTTAAGATCGATTTGTTTTTGGCTGGAATTATTTTCCGACGTGGTATTTTCTGTGAGGTGCCAGTTATTTGGCAAATAATTCAATTTAAAACCGAACTGAGAAAAAGCAATGCTTGAACTGGGTAAATTCACTAACGATGAGCTTGTTGTGGGGTGAGGAGCAGCCGTTGTAGCTAGAGTTAAGCTCGAAATGAAAATAAATAATAAACTTCGTATCATGGATTGATTATAAGTCAGTTTTGGAAAAAATAAAATAGAATTGGCTCGAAAAAAGCAAAAAGCAGAGTGAGCTGACTCATCTCTGCTTTAAGAGCTTTCGCGAACTCACTTTAAAAGGAGGTTCCGAATGCCGAATTTACGCGACCGACAAGGTAAGTTTCGACAGTTTTGGAAAGTAACTTTAGTCATCATGAAAATAATTTTATTATTTTTAAAGATTATTAAAAGCATACTCGACCTTAGTTAACTTAATAGCATCTTAGTCATTGTTCTATTCCCGGAAGGACCGAAGAGGGGACTTAAAATCCTTTTTCCGAAAGCTTAGGGAAATTACAGAGATGAGTCCGTTCACTTTTCTTCGATGGTTTTAATAATTTTTTTAATCAGGCTAGTGGGGTTCACCTGGGAAACTTGATCGAGATTAACCCATTTGCCATTCTTTGGACTAGACTTTGAGCCAGTCGTTACCGTGATGTAGATGTCGTATTTCGTAACCCCATGCTTGAAATGATAGTCCTTTGGTTTTTTCGTGAGTTTTGTCGCTGAACTTACGGGAAGCCAGTTTTCTTTCAGAAAAGGTGTTTCGGCATTAGGCAACAGATAGATTTGTGATTTTTTAGTGTTGATATGAAATTGCCAGCTCCAGATTTCAAAATCAGCTTTTGGTTTTGATAAGGGTCGTTGGCTGATAGTATCCGTGGCGTAACTGACGCATGTTTTATTCCAGGGGCATAATAAACACATCACTTTTTTCGGCGTGCAAATGGTCGCGCCTAACTCCATCATGGCTTGATTAAGATCGGCTGAATCTTTTGTTCCGGCCAGTTCATCGGAAATCATTTGCAGTTTATCTTTTTCTTTATTTTCCCACCATTTTAAATCTAAACCGTACTTACGAGATAAAATACGAATCACATTGCCATCCAACACACCGACTGGTTGATTGTAAGCCAGGCTGGCCACAGCTCGTGAGGTGTACGGGCCAAACCCCGGGAGTTTGATCAGCTCTTGATAAGTTCGCGGGAAAACTGCTTTATAGTGATCGACTACGATGGTGGCCGCTTTATGAAGATTGCGCGCACGCGAATAATAACCCAGGCCGGCCCAGTATTCGTAAACATCTTCGATGCGGGCGTTCGCCAAAGTTTTTACATCGGGAAAGCGCTGAATGAATTTTTCATAGAAGGGGATCACAGCTGTCACCGTAGTTTGTTGCAGCATCACTTCAGAGATCCAAATTAAGTACGGATTTTGACTGGCTCGCCAAGGCAGGCTGCGTTTATTTTTCAAATACCAACTGTGAAGTTGTTTTCGATCTTGTGCGGTCGTTTTCATAGGACCAGTCGTATGCCATCTTCTGATACAGTTATAACTCGTTCTTTGTAAAGACGACCTAAGGCAATTTTAAATTTCTTTTTACTGGTATTGAATTTTTGATAAATAACTTCAGGCGGAGTTTTATCTGTAATATCGAGAAAGTTATTATTAGCTTTTAAGAGTTCAATCAATTTAAGTGCGATATCATCAGTTGCTTTATGTCCAGCGGCACGAAGAATGAGGTCTAAGCGCTGATCATCGCGAAGTTTCTTAACAAAACCTTTAATGTTGTCGGCATAGTATAGTTTTTGAAAGACTTCATTTTTATAAAGTAGACCTAAATTTTTTTTATTCACAATGGCCTTGAAGCCCAAATCGGTTTCATCGTAAATAATCAAATCGACTTCTTGGTTCGGCGCGACTTCGACCGGAAGTTTCTTGAGAAATTTTTCGATTTTCATAGAAGCGCAGGGGCGTTGGTTATTATCTAAATAAATATAAACCAGAACCTCATCATTGAGATGCAATTCGTCATTTTGTTCGGCATGGGGTAGCAGGATATCCTTATCTGTTCCCGTCGCTAAAAATGCGCCATATTCGCTGAGGTTAACCACTTTAAGATAGGCCAGTGTATCGATGGCTTCGGTCAGATTTGTATATGTATTTAGTGGTAGCTTCATGATGAAACAAATATTACGCTATATTTATGAAAAAAAGTACGACAAAAAAGAAATCTTATCAGCCTGTCAGTGGACGAGAATTTCCGCGCTTTTCAGGAATTAAAACCTTTTTCAGATTGCCCATAGCAGATATGCACGATGATTTTGATATCGCTATTTTTGGCACACCCTACGATGGTGGCGTTTCTTATCGCCCCGGGGCTCGTTTCGCTCCCGCTCTCGTGCGTGAATGCTCCAGCCTGGGCCGTGGGTTTCA
>CALMPX010000115.1 GCA_937871355.1 uncultured Bdellovibrio sp. | reverse complement strand
TAAACCAAAAAAAGAAATCGAACCTTCACGAATCGTAACTGAACACACTCCGCCGCAGCTGTTACAAGAAGCCGAAGAAGAAGTTTCGTTAGAAAAAGCTCTCTCGAAAACAGAAGAAAGCTTTTTTGGTCGAATAAAAAAAGCGTTATCTTCCGGAAATTCAAATCAGATTATCGATGAAATTGAAGAGATCCTTTACACCAGCGATCTGGGGCCAAAAACGGTTGAAAAGTTATTATCGACAGTTAAAGATAAATTATCCAAATCTGATTTATTAGATATAAATAAAATCAAAGCCGTTTTGAAAGCGGAAATCACTCAGATCTTAGAACCAATTCATAAAATACAAGTGTCGCAAACCAAAGTGTTAGAGGTCATAAAAAGATCTGATCAAGGTCCTACAGTGATCATGATTTTGGGAGTCAATGGTGCTGGTAAAACGACTTCGATTGGAAAAATTACGGCCCAGTTGGCGCAATCAGGGCAAAAAGTTTTGGTAGCGGCCGGTGATACGTTCCGCGCGGCGGCCGGTGGACAATTGAAAGTTTGGACGGAGCGAGCGCACAAGGCTTCGACCAACGATCAAGGGATGGTTGAAATTTTCTGGCCGGAACAAGTGACAGATCCTGCCGCCATTGCCTTTGATGCCGTTTCTAAAGCGAAGGCGCAAAACTTTGATTTCGTGGTTTTAGATACAGCCGGACGGCTTCACACGCAGACACATTTGATGGAAGAATTAAAAAAAGTAAAACGGGTCATGAGTAAAGTGATTCCAGAAGCTCCGCATAATACATGGATTGTTTTAGATGCGAACTCGGGGCAGAACGCCTTAAACCAAGCAGTTGAATTTAATAAAGCGATGGAGTTATCAGGGGTGATCCTGACGAAATTAGATGGAACGGCCAAAGGCGGGGTTGTCATTGGCTTAGTGGATAATCTAGGAATTCCCGTAAAATTGATCGGCTTAGGCGAAAAAATTGGCGATCTTAAAGTTTTCAATTACGTCGATTATATAAATTCTATTTTAGGTGAAACTAAAGTCTTATAATTCGTAACCCAGATCATCAAGATTAATCTAATGTATCATCGTGATACGTAAATGAAAATTTTCTTAAGTCGCGATGTTATAAGTACCGACAAAATCGCTGTAATAACACTATGCTAAAGTCGTAGTTTGTATAATCCGATAAACAGGTTATGAAAAAACTGAGCATTTTCTTTACCTCATTCTATTTAATTTTAATAAGTACTTCATGCAGTCGTACTTCTTACATTGATTTGTTTAACTCAGAGACTCCTCCTGCTAATCCATCAGAGCCCATCCTGAGTTTTGCATTTCGAAAAAAGTTTTTGCAAACTGAAAGAGGAGCTCATGCTTCGACCGTCTTACCAAATGGAAAAGTTCTTGTAACAGGTGGAACAAATGGCGGCGGAGGTATAAATAGCGTTGAGTTGTATGATCCTGCTACTGAAGAGTGGAGTGCAAAAAGTTCCATGACATTTGGAAGATATGGTCATACAGCAACGCTTTTGCCAAATGGTAAAGTATTAGTTGTTGGCGGTCGTGATTCGGGTGGTGGAAATAATATGGATAGCGTTGAACTTTATGACCCCAGTGCTGATTCTTGGGTCACGCAAAACTCTTTAACAGACGCGAGAGCATTTCATACGGCGACACTTTTATCAAATGGAAATGTATTAGTGATCGGTGGTCAAAGTCTATCCTGGGCGCCACTCGCGAGCGCAGAACTTTTTGATTCTGCTAATAACACGTGGACTGTAGTTCATTCGACGGCAAATGTACGGAACGGGCATACAGCAACTCTCTTATCAAATGATCGCGTCCTGGTTGTTGGTGGTTATTCGACATCAGGCCCGACGAGTACAGTAGAATTATATAATAGTGCAACCGACTCATGGAGTGTTCAAGCTCCTGCGAATATCGCAAGTTCTGGTCATTCAGCCGTTTCTCTACCGAATGATAAAGTTCTGATCATAGGGGGAAGTGATAATTCTGGAGTAAGTAATCAAACGCAACTTTACGATTTAAATATGAATACTTGGACTGCGCAAGCTTCTATGACTGTTGCGCGACAAAGCCATAGGGCGACTTTATTGAATGATGGTCGAGTTGTAGTTATAGGTGGATTAGACATCTCATATGTGTCGACAAACACAATAGAAATTTTTGATCCAGGTTTAAATACATGGACAACTCAAACACCAATTAATATCGCACGACAAAATCACACGATAGAAATTTTGCAAAACGGTAAAATTTTAATCATTGGCGGATATAGTTCGCTCTATTTGATGAGCGTTGAACTGTATGATGTAGGATTAAATACTGTAACGACCCAAAATCAATTAATAGAAGAAAAATATCTACAAACGGCAACTCTTTTGCCAAACGGAAAAGTTTTAACAGTGGGCGGTCGAAATACAGTATCAATGAATTTAACGAGTGTTCAATTATATAATCCCGCAACCAACAGTTGG
>CALMPX010000114.1 GCA_937871355.1 uncultured Bdellovibrio sp. | reverse complement strand
CAATATATTTATATTTTTACTTTAAAGAAAGCGAACTTAATAGAATAGAATTAATAAATCAAACCAGGGTTGATGCTTTTTTAACTGTTGCAGAAAAAGTAGCCCACGATATTCGCTCCCCGCTCTCGTCAATCAAACTACTTGTTGAACATCTAAATTCTGAAGACGCAGCTATAAAGCCTATGATCTTTGAATCACTGAAGAAAATTGATCAAATAGCGCAGGACATCTTATCCGCATCGAAAATAAGTATTAGTAATCAGCTCAAACTCATAGAATCAGTTAATCTAAAAGAAGTTCTACAAAATGTAGTCAATGAGAAACAAATACTCAATCCTACAATAACTTATTCCATCAATTTTGAATCTGAAAAATACAATGTCATGGCCAATAAGATTGAGATTGAGCGCGTCGTCAGCAATATAATTGATAACTCTATAAAGGCACTAAATTCGACCAAAAACCCTAAAATCGATATTCAAATTAGTACAAAAACTATTTTTTAACGTTAGAAATTACAGACAACGGCACAGGCATCGATCTAAACTTACTTTCTATTCTTGGAAAATTCCGAGTAGAAAAAATAAGCTCTGACAAAAGTAGCAATGGAATAGGAGTTATGCACTCAAAGCGAGTTATTGAAAAACTCGGTGGCAATTTTGAAATAAGTAACAACAAGAATACATCTGGAGCTTCCGTTAAAATATCATTAAAAGTATTTAATTAACATTTTGAAACTGCAATACGATTATTACACAACCAAACCAATTGCCTTCAATTAAAATAGTCTATAACTTATTTTTAACAAACAAGGAGTCACACATGCCCTATGAACTATACAAAGTTATCCATCTTTTAGGTCTGTTTTTATTAATCTCAGGATTAATCACTGCATTTACACTCACTTCTAACGGCCACGCTTTAGCCGGCAAAGTAAAAACATTTGCTTTTGCATTGCACGGATTAGGCTTGGTTCTTATTTTAGTCAGTGGCTTTGGATTACTTGCTCGCTTGGGTCTTGCTCGCGAAATGCCTGTTTGGGCTTATATTAAATTAATAATCTGGGGAGTTTATGCTTTATATATTTCTGTGATTAAAAGAAAAGGCCAGATTGGCTGGCCTTTATACGTTTCTATGTTGAGCGTGTTTTTAGTTGCAGCTTATCTTGCAGTTTACAAACCGTTCTAATGTTTTGCTGCTGTAGCAGATTGATTTTGCACATCTGCTCTTCGAGTTCCAGCGTACATTTCATATTTTAAAAATCGGCACTCGATATTACCGTTAAAAACGTAATGTTGACGTGTCGATTTTAATTTCATCTCTTTTAATAATTCTTTGTTCCCCGACATAATCCAAGCATCCCAACCTTGGAATCTGTTTTTCAATGTATAACCTAAATCACGGTACACATCTTTCAAATTATCCTCTTCCCCGATACGAGCTCCATACGGCGGATTACAAACGATCATGCCTTTTTCGATCGGCGGCGCAGAGACTGCGATCGGCGATACCTTTAAATCTAAGAATTGTCCAACACCCGCATTTTTCGCATTATCTTTGGCCATTTGAATCACACGTTTATTGTGATCAAAACCAAATAATTTAAAATCTAAAGTGTCTTTTTCGTTCTCATTCGCTTCATCTAAAACTTTTTGCCAAGCTGTTTCGTCAAAATCTTTTAAAGACATAAATCCAAAGTGATTTCTATGAATACCAGGAGCCATATTTAAAGCCATCATTGCGGCTTCGATCAATAAAGTTCCTGAACCACAGAACAAATCCAACATTGGAGTTTTTTGATCCCATTCAGACAGACCAATCAAACCCGCCGCTAAATTTTCTTTCAGCGGAGCTTCACCCGTTTTTGATCGGTACCCGCGCATGAATAACGAATTCCCCGTCGTATCTAAAGCCATATTGTACTTATTTTGAAATCCGCGAATATGAATCTTTAAATCAGGCTGATCATTACTGACATCTGGACGAGTTCCATATTTTTCACGAAATTGATCAACGATAGCGTCTTTGACTTTCATCGCTAAATATCTTTGATCTTTGCAGTTCGATTCTTTCACCGTCGCATCAATCGCTAAGGTCTGATCTTCGCGAATATATTTTGTAAAAT
>CALMPX010000113.1 GCA_937871355.1 uncultured Bdellovibrio sp. | reverse complement strand
GGTATCGCCGCATAAAGAACAAAGGGAATCATTTCTTGAAATATTTCTTCTAAGTTCTGTGCTTTTTTTTCTTGTTCCATGGTGTTTCCTTTTTTACTTACGTATATTTATTTTTTATTCGACTTATCTCTTTTTTTCCAGTTGTTAGGATTATAAAGCATAACTTTAATTCCAACACTGTTGCCATTAAAACCTAGATTATAGGACTGCGTACCATCCAAAAATCCATGTTCTAAATGATAAAAACCTAGTTTACTTTCATAAAAAATTCCGATGCGATCTTTCCATGTATTGAGCTCGACACGACCGGCCACGCTTCCACCAAATCCTTGAAAATACTGACTGTCTTTGTAGCTGTCCCATTCCCAAAGAGTACCTTTTTTGACATAGCCTGATTTATTTTCTCCGACCATAACGCCTAAGCCAACGCTTGGTATAAAACTCATTGAGGCATGTTTAGTATTAAACAATGTAAAACGATGACCATATCCCATTTCAAAAGACATTTGCTTATGGGTATTTTGATTTGTGAGCAATTGACTGGTTCCTGGTTCAGAAGGTGTTCCATCAAATTTTCGAACCGATTGATAAGAATCCACGGCAACCCCATCAATAATACCTTTAATGTGTTTTACTTGTTCATCTTTTTGTAGATATTTAGGATGAAAAGCTGATATGAAAAATTCATGTCCGTTTTTTTCTAAACTTAAAGTAAACGTATTTGTCGGTTCATCGATCATCTGAAGCGGATTGCTTTTTGGATTATTTTTATATTCAGCCGCCGTAAAAAAATTGCGATTGCCACGCTCAGCCCATTCGTAATCTTTTATTTCCACGCTGTATCTTGAAGATTTAAATGTAATATCTGAATTAAAATAAGTGGTAAAGGAATGACTAGCATAAAATCGAATTTTCCACTTATCTTTGATAGGCGGATTAATCGAAGGCACTTTCTGCACATAATCTCCGGCCGAAGTTTTGTCGATATCACAAGTGCTACAGTGTTCTATATTCATCAAGTCGATTTTTTTACCCAACTGAACAACCATGCTTGTAACTGTAGCTTCTGACTCGAGCTTTAAATATTCTGCGCAAAAACCTTGATCAACGATAATCAGGTTATCATTGTCGTGAGACACATCGGTTGAAGTTTGATCGGAGATTTTACTATCTGCCGAAGAATTAGAATCTTGGCATAAATCAACTAAATTAATTTTTGAAGTCTCTTGAGAGTATCCAAAGCATGGCGCTAATAAAAATAAAAAAATAAAACTGGACTTCATCAGTCTATTTTTCGGATGCCTGCTATCTAGACTTTAAAATAAATCATAATAAATGACGAACTGTCTGCATTAACTATGAGTTAAACGCATCAGAAAGAGACGCTGGCGTATCTGATAACAGCTGCGCCAGACTTCGCTGACTATATTTTTAAATATTTTTCTAAATCTTGAGTGCCGCCAATAAGTACGCCGTTGTGAAAAACTTGAGGAAAAGTAGGCCACCCGCTCCACAACTTAATCGCTAAACGTTTTTTCCAACCACTAAAATAGCTGCCATTTTCGATATAGTGATATTTAATTTCGCGCGCTTTTAAAATACCACGAGCTTTTGTTACGACTGGATTTTGCGCCATACCGACGACCACCCACTCATTTTTAGCAATAGCTTGCTCCACTTCAGTGACTGCGTCTGAGTGAAATTGATTGATCGCTGACTGCGCGCCAGCATGAAGTTTTTCAGATGATAATATTTTTCTCATATTTTTTTCCTTTGTTATGTCGGTTCGTTAAATTGTCTTTGTAAAAGTTTGAAATAAAGTCCGTCTTTATCCTGAGCTAAATCTTCATGGCGGCCTGTTTGCAAAATGCGACCACCGCTCATGACAAAAATTGAATCAGCTTCTTTGACCGTGGCCAAACGATGGGCGATAATGATTGTGGTGCGACCCTTCATTAAAATTTTAAGCGCATCCTGCACAAGATGTTCACTGGCTGTGTCTAAGTTACTCGTGGCTTCATCTAAAATAAGAAGTTTTGGATTTTTCAAAAGAGCACGAGCAATAGCGACTCTTTGTTTTTGTCCTCCGGAAAGTTGAAGACCACGTTCTCCGACTCGTGTTTTAAAACCTTCTGGAAATCGATTAATAAATTCTAAAGCATTGGCTGATCTGGCCGCTTCGGTAACCTCAACATCTGTGGCTTCTGGCTTACCATAGCGAATATTTTCTTCGATGGTCGATGAAATTAAAATCGGTTCCTGGGAAACAATAGCTATTTGATCTCGAAGCCATGAAGGCTTAAGTTCAGTCAGCGGTTCACCATCAAATCGAATGCTGCCGCCAGTGGGATCATAAAAACGCGGAATAAGACTGGCAATCGTGCTTTTACCGCCGCCGGACATTCCAACGAAGGCAATGATTTGTCCCGCACTAATTTTAAAACTCAAATTCGTCAGCACTTCAATATCCGGTCGTGTTGGATACGCAAAACGCACATGTGAGAATTCCACTTCACCATGGACATCTTTTAAAGTTTTTCCGGTATCGGGAAACGCCGGCTCACGTTCAATAATTTCAAAAATACGTTGGCTTGCGCCAACTCCGGCCATCAGATCTCCCCAGAGACTTCCTAAGCTTCCTACGCCGATCGCCACAACAAATAAATAAAGTAAAAACTGAACTAATTCTCCGGCGGTTAATGAACCGGCGATCACTTCACGTCCGCCAAACCACAATACAAAACAAATGGCCGTGACTCCCAGAACCATGGCGAAAGTCATAAACTCAGAGATCACCCAAATGCGTTGGCGCGCAATTGAAAGTGCGCCGGTCAATGCTTGCTGATAGCGATTCACTTCATTTGGCTCTTGGACGAAAGATTTGACAGTGCGCAAACCCGAAATCGTTTCTTCGGCCACGATGGAACTATCGGCTAAGGTCGCTTGAAATTCTTTAGAAAGAGCTCGAATGCGACGACCGAAAAAATACGCCATACCAGCTACAGGCGGAATAATAATGAGAAGCACCGCCGATAATTTCCACGATGTGTAAAACATAAATCCGAAACCACCCATAACTTGCGCTAAGTTCCGTAATCCCTGAGAGATATTCACACTTACGGTATTTTGCAACGTGGACGAATCCGAAGACAACCGGCTCATTAATTCACCGGTGCGATTAAAATCAAAAAACGCGACCTCTTGTTTTAAAATACTGCGATAAAGCTGTTCACGAAGTTTAAGAACAATTCGCTCACCACTTAAGGTAAAAAGATAATAACGAATATTACCTGCAATCATACTGATCGAAAGCGCGACGAATAAACCTAAAACGACTTTATTTAATAACGAATAATCTTTGACCGTTAAAACATTATCGACCATCCAGCGCACAAACTGGGGATAGACCAGGCCGGCGATGCTTGAGATAACCAGAAAAAAAAGTCCCCACAAAAGAGTGGTTCGTTCTAAATTAATAAGAGAAAAAATTCGTTTTTGAGTGGGAGAAGCCATGCCAAGATATGACTCTCGTAAAAAGAAAACGTCAAGTCAGTCGCTATTTCGGAAAACTTTGAATGAATTTTACCTTTAGGTTTAGATTGATCAAGTAGGCTTCAATGACATTATCGACTCTCTTCTTTGGATGCCGTCATCAACTCAAAATTTATCGTAATTAATTCTATATCGAATATAAGGCTTTTAAATCTATAAATAACGCTTTGTGTTATGACTTAGGTCATATTATGACTGCGTTCCCTTGAGTACTCTGTCCGTGCGTTCAAGAAGTAAACAATAATCAGAAAGGGTTTTTATGAAAAAATTTTTTTTAATCGCCGTCAGTTTAATGTTAGCTGAAGTATCTATGGCCGCTCATGCAGAAACAGAAAATGAAGTCGCACTAGAATTCATC
>CALMPX010000112.1 GCA_937871355.1 uncultured Bdellovibrio sp. | reverse complement strand
TAATTTAGGACAGCAACTTTTTTTTGATACGCGGCTTTCATCTAATAAAAAGCTTTCATGTAATTCGTGCCACAATATAAAAACAATTGAAACCATACTTCCTACGGGAACTGATGGGGCACAAAACTCTGTCGGCGTATTCGGCCTCCATGGAAAACGAAATGCCCCGACGATATGGAATGTGGGCTATCGTGAGTTTTTATTTTGGGATGGCCGGGCAAAGTCCCTTGAAGATCAGGCTAAGGGCCCCATCATTAATCCGATCGAAATGGGAATGAAAGACGAAGCAGCTGTTGTCGCAGCAATACAATCCGATGCGAAATACCGTAAACTATTTAAAAATGTTTTTCATAAAAATGAAAAAGGTAACTTCCCCATCACCTTTAACGAAATCATCAAAGCCCTAACAACTTTCGAAAGAACTTTGAATACCCCAGACTCTGATTTTGACCGCTATCAAAATGGTGATCCAAATGCGATGAGCGATTCGGCAAAAAAAGGCTGGGATAAATTTCAAAAAATTGGCTGCATCAGTTGCCATGCCGCCCCAACTTTTTCAGGAAAAGACTATTTTATTCGATTTCCTTTACATGAAGCCAAAGAATATATCGAAAAATACAATTTAGCCGAAGATAAAGGGCGCTTTCAGACCACTCAAGAATTTAAAGATCAAAACCTTTGGCGTGTACCATCATTACGAAACGTGGCATTAACTGCTCCTTATTTTCATAATGGATCGGTTGATTCACTACAAACAGCCATTAAAATTATGGGAAAGGGTCAACTTCAAAAAGAACTCAGCGATGAAGATATCAACAACCTTGAAGCCTTTTTAAAAAGTTTAACGGGTCGCGCTCCGGTTATTAAGTAAAGAAGTTTCTGGTTTTAGAATTTTAAGAAAAAAATTTGGAGGTGGCGGAGGGACTTGAACCCCCGTGGAAGCTTTTGCAGAGCCTTACCTAACCCCTCGGCCACGCCACCTCAGATATGAGACTTCTTAAAGTAAAAGAGCGGCGTATTTTTGTCAACTCATGCCCTTTTCGATCTCTAAAAAGCTGCTATAAGTCCATTTTTCAGCTTTGATTAAATCCTGCAATTGAATAGTGCTACTTTCTCGCTCAATTGCGTATATTCTTGCGGCCTTTAGGAGGGATATTTTACGACGCATTGAAATGTCCGGATAAAATTGATCGGTCAAATGAGTTTGTTTATTAAAGGCCACATTCAGACGAGTCTTTTTCATATGATAGTTTTGAATTCGATTCAAAATCGTACGTCCACCGATTTCACGATGAGGAAGTTTTTGCTGATAGTAAAAATAAATTCCGAAGCGATCCAAGACCGGCCCCGATAGTCTTTCTAAACAGGCCTGGCATTTTTTATTGGAAAAACGACACGTTCTTAAAGTCACTTCTGGGGTCCACTTGCCACAGGGACAAAGATTCGATGTGCCGACCACTTGAAAGTTGCAGTTAAATTCACGTGTTTGACCGGCACGCGATAGCCTTAATTTTTCCCCCGTCATCGGACCGCGAAGAGCTTCTGTTATTTCTTTATCAAATTCTAAAAATTCATCGAGGAATAAAATACCATCCTGCACCTTTTCAATTTCCCCTTGATAAAGCTGCGCTCCCCCTCCTAAAAAAGCCGCCGAAGTCACACTGCTATGCGGAGCCAGCATCGTCGGCCACTGATGAGGCGTGGCTGGTTTCGGATCGATAAAACTAAGACTGTGCTTAGCTAAGGTGGTTTTTCCCGAGCCTGCAGGTCCCGATAACAACATATGCATATGGGTGGTGGCGAATAAAAAAAGAATTTCGGCTTCATCCAGGCTATATTGAAAATCTAATCCTTCTGTCGGCCGAATGGCCGCTGGTAAAGATTTCTTTTTTTCCATAAATTGAATATCTTCATTAAGTTGTGAAATTCTCAGTTCTGTATAAGTTTCATTGGCATTTTCACGTCCGGACAAAATATTTTCGTTGGCATTTTGCTGAATATACTGAATCAAATCATGGGGTTCATTCACCTCACCGTTTAAACTGAGTTCACCGTAAATAATGCTTCTAAGAACTTTATGAGAAAGAATTTTCTGACCGGTCATATGAAGAATACCTAAGACCACGGCCAGCTCTAACCCTTTCGAGGATTTCTTAAGGTAACTGGGTTTGATATTGACAATAATTTGCTGGGCCGTCGGGAACCGAAAACCACAGAGTTTCATGGACGATTTAATCCGAAGAAAACTTTCTTTAATGGCCTGATCTGGCAAACC
>CALMPX010000111.1 GCA_937871355.1 uncultured Bdellovibrio sp. | reverse complement strand
TTAAGATCACATAGTAAAGCTACGCGTGCATATCGTTAGTGAGGAAATTGATGCTCACTATGTTAAATATAAAGACTGGCTAGCTACATTAAATCGGGCTAGGTAAAATGGCGACGTTAGTCGTTTCTACGAATTTTAAATCGATTTTTCGAATTAAATTTTCAATTTGATAAAGATAAATTTCCTGATTACGTCCTTCTGTTGTCGAATCGCTGATTCCATATTGAAAAGTAATTGTAATATTTTTCGACATTTCAGTGATATCGGAAAAATAGACTAAAACAGAACTTTGAATGATTTTAGAATCTTGTTTAAGACTATAAATACACTCTTCTGTAAATTGAGTTAATTTTTCAGAAGTTGAGCTTTGTTGTAATTTTAAGACCACTTTGAAGCGATAAATTGAATTAATTTCTGAAACATTATCAATTTGAACATTAGCCACCATCGAATTCGGAATTGAAACCAAAGTATTTGAAGCTGTGCGCACACGTGTCGAGCGAAATCCAAGTTCTTCCACCAGGCCATCGACCCCGTTGATACGGACTCGGTCCCCAATTTTAAATGGTGTATCCATCAAAATTGTTAGTGTTCCGAAGAGATTGGCCACGGTACTTTGAGCAGCAAAGGCGATAGCCACGCCGCCCACACCAAGACCGGCAATGACGGCTGTGACATTGACTCCTAAGTTTTGCATAAAAATCAAAACGCCCATTACGCAAATAAAAATGCGCATTGATTTTGACAGAAGTGGTGCAATCTGTTGATCAAGTGGGTGATCGGCCGCCGGACGTAAATCAACGAGCAGTTCGCACAGGGCGTCTGAGATCATCATAGTCA
The DNA here is from genome assembly GCA_937871355.1 of uncultured Bdellovibrio sp. Classification (GTDB taxonomy): domain Bacteria; phylum Bdellovibrionota; class Bdellovibrionia; order Bdellovibrionales; family Bdellovibrionaceae; genus Pseudobdellovibrio. Next base: position 2,199 of record CALMPX010000111.1, on the reverse strand, counting down.
GTTTAATTGCTTGAACCGTGACTAATACTTTGACGAGAATAAAGAGATACTTCTCTAAAGATGGAGCGAAGTCATAGTTTTCAATAAAGATCGAAACGGGAATGCAGGCAATAATCCAACTGACACTGCCTTCGAACTTCATTTTAGAGAAATATTTTGTAAACGTATTTATTTTTCTGGCTTCAAGACGTTCATGTAACTTTTTGCGGATCGCTTTAATTATGACATGAACAACAAGTTTAAAAAGATAAAATGCAAAAGGACTAATCAGCAAAAGCACCCATTTCCAATTGTCCGATAGCTGAATAATATTATTATATTTTTCGTAAGTTTCTGGTGAGAAATATTTTAAAAAATGGCTCAACATAACAGCTCCTACGACTTAAACGTGAATAATACAACGACACCAAGGATAATACGATAAATACCAAACCACTTAAATCCGTATTTTTTAATAATGGTTAAGAAGAAGCGAATAGCAATAATAGCAAAGATAAATGAAAGCACTGTTCCGACGACTAATTGAGAAATATGTTCTGTATGAATAATGTCTCTAATTTTCCAAAGTTTATACAACGTGGCGGCAGTTAAAGTGGGGACGGCCAAGAAAAATGAAAATTCAGCGGCGTCTTTTTTGCTTAAGCCCACCATTTGGCCACTGACAATGGTGGCTGCAGATCGAGAAACTCCTGGAATTAAAGCTAGACACTGAGAAAGGCCGATTAAAAATGAATTTTTGAAATCGACAGGCTTATTTTCTTGTGATTTACGAGAGAAAATCCAATCCGTTATAATCATGACGATCCCGCCGATGATCAGCGCCCAAGCGACGACGATGGTGCTTTCCATCATATCCGAGATTAATTTTTTTCCTAAGAAGCCGATCACTGCCGCCGGCAAGAACCCAATAAATAATTTTTTATAAAAATCGAGATTGAACTTAAAGCGCTCTTTGTAAATAACCAGGACTGCCGCAATAGCTCCAAACTGAATGATGACATCAAAAGCTTTTGAAAATTCAGTGGGTTCGAGTCCCAAAAAAGAGTTGGTTAAGATGAGATGTCCCGTTGATGAAACAGGAAGAAACTCAGTCAGGCCTTCGATAAATGATAAAATAAGAATTTGAAAATATGACATATAGCTATGATGAAGAATATCCTCCCTAGATCACAACCCAAGTCTAAGTGCGTTACGCTAAAATTAAAACTTCTTAATTTGAAAATCAGCACGATACTATTTAAGCATATGAATCCAGATACGACGACGACACCATCACCGCCATTGACTCCACCGACTCCCACTCCCAAAGCGCAAGCTTTGTCGCTCTTATTTGGTGGCTTGCTGCCCGTTATTCTTTTTACCGTAATTGAAGAAAAATACGGAACGGTGGCAGGTCTTATCGCCGGAATGATCTTTGGATTGGGTGAAATCATCTATGAGCTGGTGAAGTATAAAAAAGTTAGCACGATCACTTGGATTGGTAATGGAATGTTGTTGGGACTGGGAGCAGTTTCGCTTTTCACCAATGAAGGCATTTGGTTTAAAATGCAACCGGCGATTTTTGAGTTATTATTCTTTGGCATCTTGTTTTTCAGCTGGGCGATGAAGAAGCCATTCCTGAAAGTGATGACGGAAAAACAAAATCCGCACTTACCAGAATTCGTCAAAGAAAAACTAAGTGGAGTCACCTTACGATTGTCCTTTTTCTTTTTGTTTCATTCTATACTTGCAACTTACGCCGCATTTTATTGGTCGACGGAAGCTTGGGCTATTCTTAAAGGCGTGGGATTAACAGTGAGTATGATTGTTTATATGGTGATCGAAGGCCTTATGATGCGTCGAAATATTACGCGTTAAATAAAGCCGCTTTTCCACTATGAGGAATTAAAATTTGATCGTCCTTCATGGCTAAACGTCCATTGACAAAAGCGCCTACGGGCCATCCCGTGACATGCATTCCATCAAAGATAGACCACTTCGATTTTGAAGCCAGCCATGAGTTTTTAATTTCCATTTTTTTATTGAGATCAACTAAGGTGAGATCGGCGTCGAGTCCTACGGCAATACGTCCTTTATTTTTTAAGTTAAACACCCGTCGTGTATTTTCTGTGACGAGCAAAGCTAACTTTTCTAATGATAATCTTTTTTCATGAACATGATTGAGCATAACTGGTAACAAAGTTTGAACGCCGGGAGTTC
>CALMPX010000110.1 GCA_937871355.1 uncultured Bdellovibrio sp. | reverse complement strand
ACACCAATCGAAAGGAATCGGGATTTCGATAGCTTATTCATCAGCGCAGTTATACGTGAAGCGAGTAGTTTTTCTAGGGATTGTGAAGCCAGTTGGCTGCCGTAAAGAAAGAACGCGATCCCGGCTATTAGTATTATAAAATTTGAATTTTGAAAATCTATCATCTAAAATCCTATCTAAAAATCATTCACTAGTATAGCATAGATGATGAGTATGTCTACAGTCGTCGTTGCTATAGTTTTATTTAGTTTGTCTAGCCAAAAGTATCTGATCGTCAGGCGCGATCCGCGGCAGTCCGGTGCAGGTTTTTGGGAATTTCCTGGCGGAAAGATCGAATTTGGCGAAACAGCTGAGACAGCCCTCAAAAGAGAAATCGAGGAAGAATTAAGTCTGTCTATCGACACCGCTCAGCTCCAATTTTTATCCAAAAACAATCATCAATACTTAGCTAAAAATATCGAAATTTCATTTTATCTTTACCAAGTGCCTCGGGAAGTTCCCATCGTTTTAGTTGATCATGATGACTTTTCTTGGTGTGATGTGAATGACTTGCTCAGTTATCAAATGGCGCCTGCCGATATTCCCGTCGTAGAAAAGCTTAAAAAAATGAGACATGTCGGATGAAAACATTTATTTTATCAGTACCCAATACCAATCTTTTTCCGTTCACGATTCGACCGATTAATATTCATTCTGTACAACAAGCTCATCTCATTCGTCAGGCCGTAGCGGACCAAGTTCCTGTGGCGATCGGCTTTTACATGGAAGGCGAAGCGCAAAGCCGCGAAGTTGCGGGTTATGGCGTTGCACATATTGCGGATGTGCGAATAGATGGATCTTTATTGATGTACGTTCAAGGTGCGGGCAAAGTAAATATCAGTGAATCAACCGTGATTTCCAATGGAATCATCACTTACAACGATGTTCATATCATCGCCGAAAATTATATTCTTGATGATCATTTTAGGCATTCCTACGTTGCGCTTAGTAAATACTTTGCCAATTGGATTGATAAATATATTTTAGATCCCGGACAAAAAGATTTCTTTTTAAAAAGCTTAACCGGAGCCAAAGAAGTGGTCGCAGCCTGTGCGACCTACCTCATTCGAGATTTTGAAATTCAGTATGAACTCATGGAACGTGTAGACATCAATGATCAAATTGAATATTTACACCGTCTCATGCTTTCCAAACAGTTGATATTTTAAAATCGCCGCCCAGATAAAATGCGCAACCATCAAATGAGTGATCTTGAGCCATATGGGAGACAGGGTCATCAGTGTAATAATCCCGATGAACATCGCCACAAATAAATTCAAAACTAATCTTGATACTTCTTTTGAAGTCTTCACCCGTGTCTGCAGCCAATAAATAACACTTGAGACAAGAGTAACTGCTAAAATCGGGTGGATAATACGTAGGCGAACAAATAAATGAGAGTGTTCGGAGAAGTCTTTCATGATGCCTTCAAAGATTGAGGTCGAGGGGAATAAAGTTGCCGCCAGCGAGGCGATGGCACCTGAAACGGCCAGAACTAAAAAGGCCATGTTAAGCTTCGTCGGACGAATATTTAAAGACTGCTTGGTTGATAAATAGAGAAGATAGGTGACACCTGTCAATAAAAAGCTATTTAATTGATGAAGGCTCATGGCGACAAGGCGAAAAATAGAATCATTGATGGTGACAAGATTTTGTTTAACGAGGAGAGCGCCAAGCAAAGCCTCAATGATCATAAAGATCAGTAAATAAATAGAAATTTTTCTTTGTTGAAAGTTGATAGATTTTTTTCTGAAGTAAGCAAAAATTCCAATCACCAGAATGCCGTAAAGACCACTCATGATACGGTGAGAATATTCCACCAATGTTTTCTTATTTTGTAGATCGGGAATAAAGTCACCCTGGCACAGCGGCCAATGGTCGCCACAGCCATTTCCAGAATGAGAGATGCGAACCCATGCGCCCCAAGCGATAACAATCAAAGTGTAAATCCAGAACAAATAAAGCCATGTGGTCAGTTTTTTATTATTCATATCGATAATCATTCGTTAGTCCAGTCTCATGCATCAAAAAAAGGAACAGAGGTATCAAGATCGCTTCGGCTTTGTTATAATGAAAATATGGATACGAAGTCAATAACTGCCAGTATTACAAATAGAGCCGAAATCAAAGTGACCAAGCAAGCCGTATCTTGTTCGGGAAGTTTCACGCTCATTGAAAAAGTAAATAAGTATAAAAATGAATTTGGGAGCGACCCGACCAAGTGGCCGCTTAAAGCTGTTCACGATAGCAGCGACATCTTGATCAACGAATTGATTTTAAAATTGACCGGGCAGCACAAGATTTCATATGTCCAAGAAGAAATCTGTCACTGCCGTACGGTGCCAACCGAAACAGTTATTCAAAGCATTAAGCAAGATTGTCACACCGTAAAAGAGATTTCGCGAGCCACCAAGGCGGGCACGGGCTGTGGTACATGTGTGCCGCAACTGAGAATCCTTTTGTCTGAAATTTTACGAAAGTAATTTATAAAAAATGAATAATTTTATTTTCAATTTCTGTCGAGGTCAAGCCTGTGACCCATGAGCCAGCAGACTTTGCATGTCCACCACCGCCAAAACTTTCCGCTACTTTGAAAGCTTTATTTGAATTAATACTTCTAAAGCTTAATTTGAAATGGCCTTCGGGCATTTCAATAATATTGTAGCAAAATTCAATACTTTTAATCAAAGTGAACATATCTAAAATATCATTGATGTGATCAAGCTGAAGTTCGTATTTTTCCAGCTGAGCTTGCGTGACGATAAATCCCGCCACTGTATTATTTTTTGAATAGCGCGCCGATTGAATAAGCGCGGCCAAAAAATTCATTTTGTGTATGGTCCAAGTTGCAAAAAGCTCACGCTGAATTTTATCTGTTTGAATATTATCTTTGGCTAGCAAAGCCGCGATTTCGTGGGAACGAGATGAATTTCGAAGTAGTTTGAAGGCCTGTGTGTCGAAAGTAATACTGGTGTAAAGAGCTGTGGCCATCTCTGGCGTAATGTTTGTATTTAATTCTTTTAGAATATCATAAACCACTTCTCCCGTTGAAGAGGCGTCAGTGCGAACATAATATTTTTCATTTATGGCCGGTGCGTTTGATGGAATGTGATGATCAATGTAAATAATTTGTTTATTTATTTTTTTAAAATGTGAATAAAGGGGGTCGCAAAGAGAGCCTTGGTTGGTATCGGTGATGAGTAAAACATCTGCAGAAAGCGCCTTCATTTTGTCTGGTGCAAAAAGAAAAGCCTGTGTGTTTTCTAATAAAAAATGATAACGACTCGGAATGGGGTCGACATGACAAAGTTGGACATTTTTATTTTGTTGTTTGAGCCCCCAATACAGTGCCACGGCGCTGCCAATGCCATCTCCGTCGCTGTTTTTATGAGTCGTCAAAACAAAGCTGTTTTCGTTATTCAGAGTGTAGATCAGATTGGCGTCGTTAATCTGAGGGAGATCGTTGAGTAAAGTCATAGGGAATAGAATATTATGACGCACTATAGCTTGTCGTCTAAGATAGTGAAAGGATCGAGCTTTTGGGGTAAAACAAGACCTTCGAAGAGACTTCTTTTCGGCTGGTTTTGAACAATTTGGAGGCTATGAATGGCACAAGATCTTTTACCAATTACACTTAAGGGAAAAATCGCCCTCGAGACTGAACTCAAAAAACTTATTTTTGAAGAGCGTCCAAATGTCATTAAGGCCATTGAAGAAGCTCGTGCTCATGGCGATATCAGCGAAAACGCAGAATATGATGCGGCTAAAGAACGTCAAGGTATGATCGAAGGTCGTATTGGTGAAATCCAATATAAAATTTCAGGAGCTGAAGTCGTCGATACATCTTTAATCAAATCTGATAAAATTGTATTTGGTGCCACGGTAGAAATACATGACGTCGAAGATGATAAAAAAATTACTTACCAAATTGTTGGCGTTGATGAAGCCGATGTTAAAAACGGAAAAATTTCTGTTTTGTCTCCTATTGCGCGGGCCATGATTGGTAAAAAAGTAGGAGATGGTTTTACGGTTCAAAGTCCTAAAGGTGACAAAGACTTTGAAGTTCTATCGTTCAAATTTATTTAATGGAATACCATGAGACGAGCTGTTGTTGACCAACCGGGTTTAAAAATCATCGTCTTTGGACTGTTGGTCTCAATATTTTTGGGGCTTACGTTAAGGTCTCAGATTACTCAAACTAAAATCAATGACCGCCTTAAAAAAATCGTTCTCGAGTTCGAACAAAAAAATAAAAGTAAAAAACTAACTGTTGATTTTGCCGAAGCTAGATTGTTGCTTTCCGACTGGGGTTTTCCATTTCCGCATCTTTCTATCAAAAATATTAAAATATCATCGAGTGCATCAGAGTGTGTCGATAACCAAATTTATATCGAATCTTTAGATATCCCATTTTCTTGGATGAAGTTATTTGATCGCGATGACCAGCAGCTCGACACGGTTCGAGCAGGTCTCATTGAATTGCGTATAGATAATCCGGATCAATGTTTTACCGAAGTTAAATTGGCCTCACAATCAGAAGTTCATTCTTATGCCAAACATGAAACCATTGAAGTCAATAAACAAGACCATAATCAAGAGATTCATCAATTACGCCACCTGAGTTTGTACGTTGATAAACTGAAAATTATCGACAAACATAATTACAATATCCCTGTCGTATTGCAAACAGTAGGTATTAAAATAGCCCTAGATAAAAACAAGTTACAAGCCGTTGATTTAAAATCACAACTCTACTTATTCCGAGACAACGAAGGAAGTATTTATAAGTTTAAATCTGATTTTAATTTAAATTACGAATTGAAACCGGGTGGTCAGGTCGAAGCGTCAGGTCTTATTCATGGCAAATTGATTGATAAGCCATTTGAAATCAGTATGGCGTATGCTCCGGATGTTAATAAAATTTTTATAAAGCACACGATTAAAGATTTATCGGTTAAGGCTTTACTGTCTTTAAATAATTATCAAAATATTCGCATGCGAAGTCAGTTTGATGGAATTTCTGGTTTGACAATTTCTAATCAAGGAGCCGGAGAGTATAATCTCAGTTCAAAATCGTTAGATTTTTATAAAATTTCCGACATTGTGTTATCATCCGGTGAAAGTACGATTTCAGCCGAAGCGATTACCGTGACTTCTTTAAAGCCATTAAAGTTTGAACCGTTTAAAGTATTGTTGAATGAATTTGATCTCGAAAAGCTTAAAAATATTCCGGCCTTTGTATCTATTCAAAAAAGTATTTATGATTTTGGAAAAATATCGGGAACTATTTTTGTTAATTCAGAATCGGCTATTTTGGCAGAAGGTTTCATTAAAGATATACAATTTATTTTTTCGAATCGGGGACAACGCGCCTATCAAAAAATTGATAAGCTTTCTTATAAAGCCACGCCCCGATCGTTAACAATTGATAGTATTTCAATGGAAAACCAAATCGCCGAAGGTGGACTTAGACTTAAATTCGAACCGAAAACAGAACATCATCCAACTCAAATTGAGGCTCAAGGCGAGATTTCTAATATTAAGCTGAACGATTCAGTGTATAATATATTTTCATTCAATCAATCTAAACCAACAACCATTGCGTTAAGTTTGCACGCTGATGATAATCAGGTGAAATCGAAACTTCGATTTGATCAGTTGGCGTCAAGCGCCATGGAGATTAAACAACTCGAGGTTGGGTACTCGGCACGAGTTGACTCAATTGTTGGTCGTTTGCATGATTCTGTTTTTGAAGTGTTTGTTAAAAATTTAAAAATCGTTCGAGATGAAACCTTGGACGATTCTTTTTATGAAGTCCTTGATCAGCTGGATCACGCTAGCAACAATGACAGTTCAAAACGCTCAACGGATTTTAATTTTGATATGATCAAAGCCAACTATGTAAAAAAAGATCAAGGTGACGTGGTCATTAATGTAACCGCGAACTATTTGTCAAAGTCGACAAATCAAAAAAATAATATACATATGCAAGGTGAATTCACAAACCCGGCCAGATCTGTATTTGATATCGACGTATTAAGTCAGGGTAAAATGATTCAGAAATTTGGCGTCAATGCTGATTTAGGTCAGTACGTTTTCGAGATAAAAAAATAGCCTAAGAGATAGTTCTTAAGCTATTTTTTGTGTTCAATTGATTTGTATTTTAATTATGCTTTATTAATTGTGTCTTTAGCTTTATCTTGTTGGCTGTTTGTAACGACGTCATGATTATTTTGTTTCAACTGAGGATTTGTTACATCTTTTGAATCCGCATCGATTTCATTAAGCCCTTGTTTGAAACCACGGATGGCCTTACCTAAAGATTGGCCGAATTGTGGAATCTTGCTCGGACCGAAAAACACTAGTAAAATAACTGCTAAAATAAGCATGTGCGAAATACTAAACTCACCCATTTAAAACTCCTTAAGTCTTTACAGACTTGATTTAGCCAGTACATTACTCCTGTTGAGCCGGTATTTCAACAATTTCTGTTTCAGGGGGCATAGCTTCTCCAGAAGAGTCATTGAGATCACCAGATGACGAAATCTCTGTGGTCGACGTCGATTTGTTCCCTGAAGAAAAGTCGATCTTTTCTGTTTTCAATTTAGATGATTTCATTTTTTTTGCGGGCATTTCAGTTGAGCTGATTTCTGAGGCGACAGGCTCTTTGTGGGCTTTCTTAGAGGGTGAGATTTGTTTAAGTTCGCTGTTATATTGGTTCTTGAGCTCGGCCAGCTTAGCTTGATACTCTTTACGTATACGTTCGACTTGAGCCTGTTTATTCTCAACGACGCAGCCTTTGTATGTCTCAGCAGCAATCTCTTTGGCTTTGGCTTTACACATAAATTCGATCGAATTCGAGGTCGCTCCGTTGGCTTGTGCCGCTAGGGCTAAAAGGATTAGGCTGGTAGACATGGCTAAAGTCGCTTTATTGAATTTCATAATTTTCCCCCTTGGTGTCAGTTGATTCTTTTTATACACAGGGATCATTCCAATAAGAGTGCCAACTGGCGAGCATTTTAGATGATTTAGAGCTTATGTTATATGTAAAAAAGAAAGGATTGTTCTGATGTTTGTCCGTGAATGACGCGCTTTCAGCTTTTTCAGGGGACTGATTTTTTTGTTAAAAAAGTCGCTCAAATACGACATAATTAGTCATGATCATTTTTATTTTTATTTTAAGCGTTTTTTTGTGGCCCGTTTCTGAGTATTTTTTGCATAAACATTTAGGTCACAAATTCAGAAAAAATAATTTGTTTTACAAAGAACATACTCGACACCACATTGAACCAAATTATTTTGCTCCTATTTTTTATAAATTAGTGGCGGCCATCATCGTTTTATTTTTTTTCAGTTTGATGTCTCAGTTGCTTTTTGGGAATAGTCTCTACACCTTTGTATTTTTAACGGGATTCCTCTCTTCCTATCTTTTTTATGAATACACGCATTATTCTATTCATCGATTTTCTCCATGGACGAGCTGGGGAGTTGAAATACGAAAGCATCACTTTATTCATCATTATGAAAATCCCAAATCTAATTTTGGAGTGACGCAGAATTTTTTTGATCGTTTTTTTAAGACCCAAGTCACCAAAAACGGACCTGTTATGGTGCCGGTTAAATTCAAACCAATATGGTGGACTGAATCTAAGAAACATCTCATTGAAAACGAAATAGAAATAAAATAAAAAATTTCTATATTTTTTATAACTAAAGGTAATGAACTAAAATTAGCGTCGAACTGATTTAGGATCGATGG
>CALMPX010000109.1 GCA_937871355.1 uncultured Bdellovibrio sp. | reverse complement strand
ACGCCAGGATTTCAGCGCGATCATTTTCATTTTGAATGGGACGAGTCGGTCCTTTGAGTTTTTGCACAGAAGCATCAGAATTAATTCCGACGATGAGAACATCCCCTAACGTCGCGGCCTGCTCTAAATAACGAACGTGTCCAATATGTAAAAGATCAAAGCAGCCGTTCGTAAAAACAATTTTTTTTCCTTGGCTTTTGTAGCTTTGAATAATTTCAGTAAGATTCGATCCAAGGACTTTCATTTATTTAAGCGCGCTTTTGTAAGGGAAGATTGATCAGGGTTCCTGCTAAATCAAATTTTAAGAAAAAAGAAATGATGGTTAAAGGAATAAATCCGGTTAGAGTCACCAATAAAGAACGTAAGACGACTTTAGGCACATAGCTGGTCGAAGCTTGGTCGATCTCTTTTCCACAGCGTTGATCATAAGCCCATTCACCCGGAGTGTAGCCCAGGTAGGTTCTAAATAATGTCATATAAACAAAAGAGACCATTAATAATAAAGCACCGGTCGCGATAAAAATAGCTGAGTTTTGACCAGGACTTGAGAAGTTAGCAATGAGATCTACTTTTGTGATGGCTAACATACAGATCATACAAATTAAAAATAGAGCCGTTACAAACATTCCATCTAAAGTAGCCGCGGCTAATGACGGCGCGGTGCTTTTCCATTCAAATTTCGTTTTCGTTTTTTGTTGGCTTTCCTGTTGTTTCTTATGATTTAAATTTTTAAGAATTTCGTTCACGGCCGATTGGGCTTTTAGAATCGAATCGTCTTCAATGGTTGGAACATTTATTTTAGGTTGGCGATGCGGCGTCGGAGCAACTGTTGAATTGGTGGGTTGATTTGAAAAGTTTAAGTTGGGGTTTCTAAACTCAATTTTATCATGGCGTGCCGAAGATGTTTCGTTTTTTTTAGTTTCATTTTTTTTATGAAAACCTAAACCCGCCGTTAACGGTTTGAACTCAAATTCATCCATAACATCATTTTCAAAGTTTTTCATAAAGCCTCCGCTTATTTCATCAATCCGAACTCATATTTTAGGACGGAGACTAAAGTCAGGCAAGCCGTTTCGACTCGAAGGATCTGTTGGCCTAAAGTCACTGGATTAAGGCCCAGGAGTTGAATTTGAGCTACTTCCTGGGTGGAAAAACCACCCTCAGATCCAACCAGGATAAACAGATTGTCTGGCAAACAGGCAAATTGGGTTTTCAGTCTATTGATTTCGACGCTGATAGGCGCCTGAGTCTGTCCTTCATATGCAAATAGACACCAGTTCTTATCGTTAAGGTTAATGCTTTTCATCGCGATCTGAAATGATGTGAGATCATGGATCTTCATGAGTTCACCGCGGCCCGATTGCTGCGTGGCTGAAATCACGATCTTATTCCAACGTTCATATTTACCCGCAGGCAGCTCTTTTTCTTTACGGATAAAGCTGTAGTCCGAAATAAACGGCGTGATGCTGGTGACCCCTAATTCTACACAGCGTTCGATAGTGGAATCGAAAACATTGTAGCGCGGAAGCGAAATTAATAAATGAATATGGGGTAGCGCGAGTTTTTTGATTTCACGCTCTTCGATGATTTGAGCCGATGCATTTTTTTTCAAAACTTCAGTCACTTGAACTAAGTAAGCTTTTGAATCTTCTGTGATGACTTCGAAATGATGTCCGACTTCTTGGCGACAAACATCGAAGATATGATGAAATTGATCATGAGAAAAACTAACGTTGTTATTTTGAATTTGTTTTTTCTCGATCCAATATCTGCGCATGATCAGTTAACCTTTTGAACCCAGTATCCAACCCATTCATCTTTTTGAATGCGGCGAATGATTTTGATTTCTGGCGAAGCTTCGATGAATTTAT
>CALMPX010000108.1 GCA_937871355.1 uncultured Bdellovibrio sp. | reverse complement strand
ATTTTTTTAATAAAATGTAAATCTATAAGAAAAAATGCTACACTTTGAATGGGGCGAAATGACACGTATGTCGAGCGACATTTGCAACAAGGGAAGCATATCATGAAAAAGGCAAAAATTCTTATTATAGATGACGATTTAGATACGCAGGATCTCATTTCGAGTTTCTTTAGAGTCAGAAACTATGAACTGGCCATTTATGGAGATGCGTCGAAAGCGTTAGATGATTTAACACAGAGTAAAGTCAGTTGTGACGTCGTTATTACTGATCTGATGTTGCCTGGACTTTCTGGTATTGAGTTTACGCAAAAAATGAAACTCGCTGGAAATTCAGTTCCTATTATTTTGATTACGGCTAATAAAAAAGTAGAAGTTGCGGTCGAAGCTATTGCTGCCGGAGCCTACGACTTTGTGGTTAAGCCTTTACACTTTCCACAACTCTTAGTTTCAGTGGAACGAGCTTTATATCTGAATAAAATTAAAGAAGAAAACGTGACGCTTAAAACAGTTGTGCAGTTGCAAGCAGGTCAAACAAGCATTGAAGGAGTCGTTGGAAAAAGCCAAGGTCTTCGTAACGCTTTAGATTTGGCTCGACGAGTTTCTAAGTCCACAGCGAATATTTTAATTACAGGTGAAAGTGGTACGGGTAAAGAAGTGATTGCGAAAGCCATTCATGCCATGGGGCCACGTAAAAAAGAGCCGTTTATCGCGATTAATTGTTCAGCTATACCTGAAAACTTGCTTGAGTCTGAGTTATTTGGTCATGCGAAAGGTTCATTCACCGGAGCGGCGGAGAAGCGTCGAGGTTTATTTGAAGAAGCTGAAGGCGGAACCTTGTTTTTAGATGAAATCGGTGACATGAGTTTGCCTCTGCAGGCAAAGCTTTTGCGAGTTCTGCAAGATAAAAAAATTAAACGAGTTGGAGAAAATCAATATAAAGCCATAGACGTTCGTATTTTGTCGGCCACCCACAAAAACTTAAAACAAGAGATCGTTGATAAAAATTTCCGCGAAGATTTATTTTTTAGATTAAACGTTATTCCTATACACATTCCTCCATTGCGGGAAAGAAAAGACGATATTCTTCCTTTGTCAGAATTTTTTATTCGAAAATTTTCAGCGGTGAATGGGACTTCCATTAAGCAATTAAGTAAAGAGGCCTTAGACTATTTAATGAATAACAAATGGCCAGGCAACGTGCGCGAGCTGGAAAATACTATTGAACGAGCCGTCGTTTTGTCTGCCACAAATGTTATTCAGTATGATGATATTGTGTCATTAATTCAGAATAACACCGAAGATTTGGATAAGTCTCAGTTTCAATTTCCTCCTTTATCTGATTCTAAGATATTAACTATGGATGAATTAGTTAATAAATATGTGCAACATATTTTGAAACTAAACCATGGAGTAAAAGAAAAAACAGCGAAAGATTTAAAAATTGATCGCAAGACTTTATATCGTCGTCTACGCGACATCGATAACAACAGTTCTTCATCGGTGCTCATGTAGCATTATGTCTTTATCAGAGGCTTAATTCCACTTAGATTAAGTTCAAGTAATTTCCAAAAGACGAGAGAGTGGCTTTATCTTTGCAACGATTCAAGGATAACCATACACAAGGAGATATTTCATGGAAAAAAAATTTTTACGTATTGTCACAGCTTTAACTTTGTTGTCAGCTGTTAACGCTTCAGCATGGACCAATAGCCAAGACGCTGGCAATATGCTAGGTGCGACTCAAGTGAAAGAGATCACTTTTGAAAAAAATAAGGGCATATTAACGGATGTTCAAAAAATTGAATTAAGAACTGCTATTAACGAAGCGGCACAGATTGGAAAAATAGCTGAAGTGAAAATATTAGCCTGGTCGGATAAAGAATATCCGTCTCCAACAGGTAAGCAAAGTCGTGACGATGTCAAATTGGCTCAAAAAAGATTGAAAGATATTAAATCTTACTTGAAAGATCTTAAAGTTTCAGAAGTGGGAACCTACAATATGACCGAAAGACCAAACGCTTTGCAAAAACTTTTCCATACAAGTACAGAAAAGGTTAAAAAAACTGCAGAGATGGCTGGAGCCGCTCCGACAGCGGATCAAACTGGACTTTTTGATAATAAAGCGCAGGCTTCAAAAAGTATAGTCATGATATTTATCACAAAATAGTATATATTTTTAAATACGGGACATATGCAACTTAAAGTCTTAACCTATAATATACATAAGGGATTTGATTGGAATAATAGAAATTATTTTCTTAACGATATCAAAAACCTTATCCGGACCTCACAGGCCGACATTGTTTTATTGCAAGAAGTTGTCGGACAAAATACTCAATATAAGAAAAAAGGTTTGATTGATGCCCAGTTTGAATTCATCGCTGATTCTGTTTGGCCACATTATTCTTACGCCAAGAATGCCGTTTTTGATCACGGCCATCATGGTAACCTTGTTTTAAGCCAATATCCTATTCAAGCTTGGGAACAGGTCAATATATCAACTAATTTTATTGAACAACGCGGGCTCCTGTTTTGTAAAATTCAATTGCCCGAAAAAGATAAAAGCGTCTACGTGATTTGTGTTCATCTTGATCTGCTGAATCGAGGTCGTCATAAGCAATATGAAATGATACGGCAATATATTCAGTCATTAAATATTCCAGATGATGCTCCTTTTATATTGGCCGGTGATTTCAATGATTGGAATAAACAAGCATCGCGCGTGATCGAGGAAAAAATGAATATGACAGAGGTTCATAAACAGCAGCACGGGATCTACGCCAAGACTTTTCCGGCTGGTATGCCATTACTGAGCCTTGACCGTATTTATGTCAAAAATATGCAGCTCGTGCATTCATATACTTTGCCAAAGGTTGAAGGAAATCATTTTTCAGATCACTTACCACTGTTTTGTGAAGTTAAAGTCGATGTCACATAATTTTGGGCTACTTATCTTAAACTTTTAATCGAAGGTGAAGCTTATTTTAAAGAGTATATTCATCTTATTGATCAAGCTGAAAATTATATTCATTTACAGACCTATATTTTTGAAATGGATGAATTTGGATCTCGCGTTCATGAGGCATTGATTCGAGCCGCTCAGCGCGGCGTACAAGTTTGTGTTCTCATTGATGATATGGGATCTCGAAACTTTAGCCAGGATGCAGAGACAGCTTTGACTGAGCAGAACGTCTTAGTGCAAAGATTCAATTCATTTTCATATAAACGATTTTTTCGAATGGGACGACGATTGCATCATAAGATTCTTATCACAGATGCTGAGTGCGCTCTAGTTGGTGGAATTAATGTAACCTGCTCTAACTATAAACCGGGTCAGATTCACCAATTAGATTTCGCCGTTGAATTACGCGGACCTATTGTTCAAGAGCTTAGTCTATATGGTGAGGCGATCTTTAAAAATGCCTATCGTAAAACAGTTAAGTTAATGCGAATCCCTCCG
>CALMPX010000107.1 GCA_937871355.1 uncultured Bdellovibrio sp. | reverse complement strand
TTAATCAATTTACCAAGGAAATCCCCAAAACTGGTGAAATTGAAATCTCACTCCTCGGCTTGAAGTCAATCAACTCGACCGGAATTCGTGAATGGATTAAGTTGATGCAGTCTATCCCTCAAGTTAAAATTTCTTTCACTCATTGCCCCAAAATTTTCATCGATCAAGTGAATATGGTGAGTGGATTCATTCCTTCGACCGCTCAATTTTTATCGTTTTACGTTCCATACTATAATGAAGATTTAGATAAAGAGGCTTTGGTCCTGTACAAATTAGGTGAAAACTTCACATCCAATTCCGTTCAAGTTCAAGATCATTATAAAGATGCGAACGGCAATATGTTTGAACTTGATGTAGTTAAAACGAAATACTTTAAGTTTATACAACAACCTACATAGTTTTTTTGAGGGATAATTAGGAATTACATGACTGATCATACAGTGGATCCAGAAAACCAGACGCAATCTTCGGCTCGTAGAGAGCTCTATGAAGTGTACGCCGATACTTCGGTGAAGCCACGTCATAAAAAAAAGCTGATTGAGAGTCTTGATGAAATCTTTGGCTACGACTTGGCTTTCATTGTAGGACTCATTATGCGGAGTGGATTTTCTGGCAACCTAAACGTGATCAATCAAGCGAATGAAATTAGTGGTGTGTCTTTCTCTAGAGGAAATATCACGAAAATTGATTTAAATGATAAAGATACTTTTATGGGTGAATTACTGATCAAAGATGGCTATATGACACGTGAAAAACTGGTCGAACTATTACAAGATCAAAGTAAGCCTTTGGGTGAGCTTCTCATTTTACATAAATTTGCGACCAGAGAGCAAATTATTAGTGTGCTCGTCAAGCAGATGAGACTTCGTTTATCTAAATACATTAATAGTCATAAATACCGCGTTAACTTCTCTGAAACTGAAGTTCCAGATTACGGTCTTTCCATTTCTTACCCTGAGTACTTGGGCTTGGCCCACGACTGGGTCGCCGGCCGCTTTAATGCCGAGTGGTTGAAACTTCATTACATGGAGCTGAGCGAAGGTTTAGTGGATGTTCCTCAGGATATCGGCGTTTACCCTCTGGTCAAAGCTCTACCCTTATCGATTGATTTATCTCATACATTTAAGACTATAGCGGAGCTTCGCACGTTTTCAAAAATATTTGCTTCTGTTAAAAATGAAAAAGACCAAGAATATTTTTTAAAATGTTTTCATTACGGCATCATGTCTGGGCAGCTGACTTTAAAGCAAAATCCTGATTCTGACGCGAGCTCTGAGTCGGTACTTAAAAATATTTACATGGCTTGTAGTAAAAAAACCGGAGTAGAACTTGTGGAAACACTGGCAAATATCTTAAAATTTAAGCCCACTGAGATCGACTCGATCTTTCAAGCGATTAATAACTACGTTCATATCTACACCGGTGATGACTATGAGATGAAAAATAATATGTTCCGCATCGTCTTGGAAATGTTGTCAAAAAAACAATTTTATTACGATGCCATAAATAAAA
>CALMPX010000106.1 GCA_937871355.1 uncultured Bdellovibrio sp. | reverse complement strand
TCTAAAGGATTTCTAATTTCATGAGCTATGCCAGCGGCCAATTGACCGACCGCCGCCATTTTTTTTTTTTGTTTCATTTGCTCTTGAAGCAAAACCACATCGGTAACATCTTTAATAAGATTAACTTGAACTTGATCCTTCATTTCTTGATCAAAATATGAAGCCTGTTCAATTTCATAATATCTTTTTTCAGCCAACTGAGAGTTATACACCAAAGCTTGGCTTTTCAGTCCGGCCGTGTTGATAATTTCTTGGGCCGTTTGATAGTTCAGATTCATTTTATCAATTAATGCCTGATTGGAAAATAAAACACGATTCTGACTATCTGTTGCAAAAATTCCTAAGGGAATTTGTTCAATGAGAAGTTTTGAAAGATCTAGTTTTGATTGCAGCTTAATATTAGAATCCGACAAGGATTTTTTCAAAAATGAAACTTCGCTTTTAAATTGAGTCGAAATAAAAATAGCTGCAATAAAGGTAAAATTAAATAAAGACAAAGTGAGTAGGTTCTGTGCCCCAGTCCAATGAATCGTTTTCAGATTGATCACTGAAAGTAAAATCGATGATAAAAAGCAAAGACTGACCACTTTAATGGTATTTAACTGAAGGCCGGCAAAAAACAAATTCACGACTAAATAAATAAAATAATAGCTCGCGTACTGCGGCTGACTATTAAACAAATAATACATCAAGCCAATATCTAAAATATAATGAACGTAATCGGCGTGTCGTTTCAAAAAAATAGCTAAGCCATAGATGGCGAACTGTATACCCATGGTGAGATAAAAGGCATAAATAAATTCGACATGCAAAAAGGGTTTTTGAATAAGAATGACAGATTGAAAAATAAGAAAAAAAGCGGCAAACAGCGATAGACGAATAAAGAAAATAATAAAATTTTCGTCATCGGCTATTAAAAACGAATTAAACTTTTTTTCTGTATTAACCAATCGTATCTCCCAACTGAAAAATTGGTAAGTACATGGCAATGAGGATAAAGGCGATCATTCCCCCCAGACCAACCATCATAATCGGTTCGATCAAAGAGGTCATAGCACGAATAGAGCTTTCGACTTCTTCCTCATAAAAATCGGCCACTTTAGCTAACATGGTATCTAAGCTTCCGGACTGTTCTCCGATAGAAACCATTTGCGCGACCATCTGTGGAATTTCTTTTTGTCTTGATAGCGGAACGTTAAAAGGCTTACCGACAGTAACAGCATCTTTACAATTCTTCAGGGCCTGTTCGATCACATAATTGCCAGCTGTTTTAGAAGCGATATCGATGGCCTCTAACATATTTATCCCTGAGGACAGCAGTGTGGACATCGTTCGACTCATACGCGCGACCGATATTTTTTGAATCACATCTCCAATAAGCGGAGCATTAATAATCATTTTATCAAAATTTCGTTTTCCTTCGACAGTATTTAAATACATAACGATGGCATAGACTGCCGCGAATAAACCTAAAATGATCAAAATCCAGTGGCTACGCAAAAGTCCCGAAAGATCGACCACCATTTGAGTTAAACCTGGTAATGACTTGCCAGACGATTTATAAATCTCTTCAAACTTTGGTATAATAAATACGATAATACCTGTAATAACTAAAACAGCTGCGATCATGATAAATATAGGCATCGTTAGTGCACTTTTAATTTGTCCTTTAATTTTTTCACTTTTCTCTGCATAAGTCGATAAACGAAGCAAAATGACGTCTAAAATACCGGCCTCTTCACCCGCTTTAACCATATTACAATAAAGGCTATCGAACACTCGTGGATACTGGGCCATCGATTCTGATAATCTTTTTCCACTTTCGATTGATGCACTCACTTGAATAATAGCTTCTTTAATTAATTTGTCAGTTCCACCTTGAGATAAAATCCGCAAAGCATCTAATATTGGAATACCCGCATTAATCAAGGTTGCAAACTGTCGCGTAAAAATTTGTAATTCCTTAGTTTTAACTTTAGGAGTAAAAAATGAAACTTTCGTTGTGTTGGCTTTCTGATCCGCAGCTCCTTGCAAAACTTTGAATTTCATTGGAATGAGCTGCTTCGCTCGTAGCTTCACGCGCGCTTCAGCCTCGTCTTTAGCTTCGACGACACCCTTTTGTAAATTACCTGTTAAGCTTCGAGCTTCGTAGGAATATCTTGCCATCTATAAACCCATTTTCTTTAACATTTGATCTAGCTCATCAGGATCAACCGAAATAGAAAAAGCAGACTTAATATCAAATCGACGTCGCACGATGGCCTGAACAATTGACTGGTTATAACTCTGATAATAATTGTGACTTTCTAACTCTTTTTTAGAAACAGCTGAAAGTAAAAAGTTCAATAAAGCTTGTTTTCCTTGTGATTTGAGAACTAAAATTTCATGCACAGAACCTTCAGTTACACCGACGACTTTTTGATTTAAAATAGAGCTGAGCTGCAGAATAAATCGTTGCCATAAAGGCATATCTTTTTCTCCGCTCAATTGCGATTTGACTTGAAGCAAGACGCTTTCAACACTATTTGCTGCTATCGATACGAAAACTTTCTTGCCTTCTTCTGCAAACTGAATCCACTTTTTCCAATGAGTAATATCATTCATATCCACAATGACCACGTCGACTCCATCATAGAAGGGATGAGTCGTGTCCCAAGATAAAGTATCAACACCCAGTTGAAAAATGGTCTCATCCAAGTGCTGTGTCAAAACAGATGGATCAGAGTGCAAAACAATCTGCTGTGGTGAATTTTTTTTCAAATCGTCCACCAACTCTCGAATTAAAGTTGATTTTCCACTCTGCTTGTATCCCGAAATAATATGAATTCCATTTTTACTTTTTAAAGCTTCTAAATAAGCAGGATTTTGAATGTGATTAATATTTGTCGCCTTAGAAATATACGAAAAATAGGCTTTTAAGTTTTCTTTCCATTCTACAAAAGAAAATACCCATGTGTTTTTTTGATCCGTAAAAACACCTCGTATATAACCTTTAGTTTCCAAAAACATTTTTTCATCAGGACGCAAGCACAAATCTTTAAGATCTTCCCACTCAGATAACGACAAACTTTCAGTATCTGCCTCAATCCATTCACGATTTTTTTTGAATGTTGTTTTATGACCCAATCGGAATTGAACTTCTTGGGCTGCTTGTAAAATATAACGATTAAGCACGTCTTGTATCATCTATAATCCATCATCTCGCACAGAGGCGTTAAGTACTTCTTCGATCGTCGTTTGACCGCGCATGAGTTTTAACAGCGCGCTTCGACGAAGAGTTTTCAATCCTAATTCGCGGCAAGCATTTCTTAGCTCTGCGGCAGAAGCGTTTTTAAGAACCATCTCTTTTATTTTAGAAGTCATCGGCATCAATTCAAAAATGGCCAAACGACCTTTGATTCCTGTTCCATTGCATGTTGAGCAACCCTTGCCTTTGAATAATGTGTATTTTGGAATATCTGCTTTTGGCACACCAATATTTAAAAGAGTTTGCTCAGGCACTTGGATCGGCTCTTTGCATGATTCGCAAACACGTCCAACTAAACGTTGTGCGACGACTAAATTTACACAAGAAGTAATTAAATACGAAGCGACACCCATTTCCGTTAAACGGGTTACCGTTGTCGGAGCATCATTTGTATGAAGCGTACTGACAACTAAGTGACCTGTGGATGCGGCCTTAAATGAAATTTCAGCTGTTTCTAAATCACGAATCTCCCCCACCATGATTATATCTGGATCTTGACGAAGAAAGGCTCGCAAGGCTTCAGCAAAGTCTAAATCAATATCTTTATTCATTTGAACTTGATTAATACCTTCTAAATTGAACTCGATAGGATCTTCAGCCGTACTAATATTTACATCACCTTGGTTTAATTCAGAAAGTGCCGAATACACTGTAACGGTTTTTCCAGATCCCGTTGGACCTGTGATGAGAATCATACCCTGAGGCATGGCAATTTTTTCTTTAAATAATTTTAGATCATCTTCTTCAAAGCCAAGTTTTGTCATATCTAATTGAAGATTGGATTTGTCCAAAAGACGCATGACCACCTTTTCTCCAAATAAAGTGGGAATGGTATTAACACGAAAATCCATCTCGCGGTTTTCCTTAGCTAATTTAATTTTCAAACGACCATCCTGTGGACGACGTTTCTCGGCGATATCCATCTTAGACATAATTTTAATCCGTGCACTGATTGCTGGTCCCGAAGATATCGGCGGACTGGCGGCTTCAATTAAATTACCATCGATCCGCAACCGTACTCGAAACTTTTTCTCATAGGGTTCAAAGTGAATATCGGATGCCTTTCTTCGTATAGCTTCAACGAGAATACTATTTACAAATCTAACGATCGGAGCATCGGTCGCATTAACTTCACCTACATCCACCGTGCTCGCGGAAACAGATTCTACGTCTGTATCCGTGCCGTCTGATTTATTAAAATCGATTTGCGATTGATTTAAAGCACCGTAATATTTCTCGATGGCTAAGGAAATACTGTGATCCGTCGAAACGACAGGTTGAATTTTAAATTTAGTAATGAAACGCAAGTCATCTCGAGTTTGCAAATTTCCCGGATCGGAAAAGGCAACAACGAGCGTTGTTCCTGCTTTTGAAATGGGTATAACGGATTGTTTTTCACAAAAGTCTCGCCCGACTAAAGTTAAAACAGATTGATCAATTTCAAATTGAGAAACGTCGACACCAGGCACAGAAAACTGTTTTTCCAACGCTCGCAAAATTTGCGAATCTTTTAAAAAACCCAATGCTATTATGGTTGTACCTAATTTTTGTTTATTTTTTGCCGATTCTTGCAATGCCTGCTGCAGTTGATCCGGACGGATCAAGCCTTGTTTAGTTAAAATTTCACCGAGCTTCTGTGGCAACATAGAATGATTCTATTAAAAGTGCCGTTTTTTGTAACTAGACCAAGGTGTAGATTTTAAAGATTATAGTACTTCCTAGCCTCGTCGATATCTTTTTGAATCTGATTCTTCAACATTTCGACCGTTGAAAACTTCATTTCGTCTCTGTGAAACTGATCGAGTTCGACTTTGATTTGTTGTCCGTAGATATCATGATCGAAATCGAAGATATGAGTTTCTACTTTTATGATTGAATCCGTCGTTTCAAAGGTCGGATTCACTCCAATGTTTGTAATTGAATAATAACTTTTATCTTCAATATAAGTTCGAGAAAAATAAACTCCCTTACGCGGAACAAAATAAATATCTGGACTGATATTAGCAGTAGGAACATTTAAAGTTCGACCTCGTTGGTTCCCAACGCGCACAGGTCCACGCAAATAATATTTTCTGCCCAAGTATTCAGTCGCCTTGACCATATCACCATGCTCAATAAGTTTACGAATTGCAGTTGATGAAATAATTTGTCCATTTATCTCTTCAGCTTGAACCTGGGTTAAACCAATACCGTGAGCATCGCAATATTCCTTTAAAAAACTAAAGTCACCAGCGCGATTTTTTCCAAAAGAAAAATCATATCCCACGACAATGTGAACAGGTTTAAAATATTTCATAACATAAAAATCTAAAAAATCTTGCGCCGACATGAGAGAAAGCTCTTTAGTAAACTTTTCTTCAATCAAGTAATCTACACCCAACTGTGAAATAACTTCAGACTGATCACGGTAATCAAATAGACGATGAATCATCTGCTCGGGCTTAATGACTTCCAAAGGATGTGGGCGAAAAGTGCAAACCACTGATGGCACAGCCATATTCTGAGCTGTTTTCACCAATTCAGCCAATAAATTACGATGCCCCAGGTGTACGCCATCGAAGTTTCCGATGGTCAGAACTGATTTCGAGATATCTGGTAGTGATTGCTCCTGAGAGCGTATCCATTTCATATAAAAAATATACTCCAAAACATGGTTTTCAACTCATCTGAAACTCTAATGAAAATTCAATTGAAACCCAATTGAAATTACCAACGAAATGAGTTAATGCTTAGCTCAAGTGACTAAAGACCATACAAATTCAAATTCGTCAAAAATAATCCTGGCTATGAAGTCCTACTTCAAGACTCGTTCGCGCTGGCTCTTATCCGGAAATAACTTCTGGGCTCGAGCTATTCTATGTTGGTTATTCGCATCATTATTGCTCAAACTTGATGCTATCGAGAGCTACGATACGCGTTTCAAAATCCGGGGCAATCAATCACGCTCATCCGACATTATTTTGGTCACCATTAATCCAAATGATTACGCTCAAATCTCTAAAATTTTCTCCACAGACAAAAATTTAAGTTCGCTCATCAGCATCAATGAATTGAACAACGTCACCGACAGTTTTTTCTGGGACGAAAAAATCTGGAGTGATCTCTTGAGTAAAGTTCTCGCGCAAAAACCAAAAAAAGTCGGTGTGACATTATTTTTCGGCGATAATATTGGAAAAACAGTTACGAATAAAAAGGATTTAGATTTATTTAGAAATCCAAAAGTAGTCTGGGCCAGTAATTCAACCTTCACTGATAAAACGGCCCTTCCCTTTACCACAACTTTAAGTCGATCTAATATAGGATCTATCGATTTACTCAAAGACGATGATGGCATCGTTCGTCGCGTTCTTATAGATCCAGATCAAATGCCGTCAATAGCGGAAAGATTAGCTTCGACGCCTGATCATAAATTTAAATCCTCGCTCGTCATCAATTTCAACGGCAGTAATCGATTTCAAACCATCAGCATGACTTCTATTTTAAAGTCCGAAGTTCCATCCTATTTCTTTACCAATAAGATCGTATTGATTGGATCTGAGAAATCAAACAACCAACAAATCCTCACTCCGTTCGGCCAAATGTCACGGCACGAGTTCTGGGGACAAGTAACTGACAACTATGTTCATGATAAATTCATCCGCAAACTTCCTATTTTTATTTATGTAGTATTTTTATTTTTTCTGACTATCGTTTGTGTCTTTATCATCACCAGCTATCCGCAGGCCGCATCACTATTCTTTTTTGCTTGGCTCGGAACTGTGTGGACGGCCGCTTCCATTTGGACCTTTGACACTTTTGCCATTTGGATACCTGTCGCTAGTGCCTACGCACTGATTGTTTTAATTTGGATTACCTATATCGGCTATCAAGCTTTGCGAATTGAAAAAGCTCACTATAAATTACAACAAGAACAAAGCTATCTATCTGAACTGGAACAGCTCAAAAACAATTTTGTCAGCTTAATCAGCCATGACTTAAAAACTCCGATAGCTAAAATACAAGCCGTCGTCGATCGTCTCAATTTACAAAATAATCTACCCGTTTTAGATCGACCAGATACGAAAGACGATCTCAACAATCTCAAAGATTACTCAGAAGAACTCAATCGCTATATCCAATCTATCCTCAAACTTCTTCGCGTAGAGTCCAAAGAATTCAAAATCCACAAAGAAACAGCAGACCTTAATGGTGTGATTGAGAACGTCGTTGAACGACTTAGACCTTTAGCCAAAGCTAAAAATATTGATCTTCAATTAAACTTAGAACCAATGTTTCTCATTGAATTCGACGTGACGTTGATGACCGAAGTGATTTTAAATCTGATTGAGAATGCGATCAAATATACCTCAGTCAACGGCTTCGTTAATGTTCACACAACTGAAACGGACTTCGATATTCTGGTTGAAGTCCATGACACCGGAGAAGGCATTTCGAGCGAGGACCTAGAGCATATCTGGAAAAAATTCTCGCGCGGTAAAAATCAAGATCTAAAAACCAAAGGCTCAGGTTTAGGCTTGTACTTGGCAAAGTATTTTATTGAACTTCATGGCGGAAAAATTTCTGTCAAATCAGAACTTGGCAAAGGGACTGTTTTTTACATACGATTACCGATTGAAACAAATTAAAGGAATTTATGAAACTTAAAGCACTTATCGTCGACGATGAATCCGAACTACGTAGATCGGTCATTTCAATACTCCAAAACATGCAGACCGCTGAAAATATCTCTTTTGAGTTTGCAGAAGCCACAAACGGCCTAGAAGCCATCGACAAAACTAAAAATGATTTTTGGGATCTCATCTTAATGGATGTCAAAATGCATTTTTAGCTTTGTCGATGACTTCTAGGCCTTTTGTGTAAGCCACAACCGGCCTAGAAGCCAACGACAAAAC
>CALMPX010000105.1 GCA_937871355.1 uncultured Bdellovibrio sp. | reverse complement strand
GTTATTTTTATATTGAGCCACTAAAACAGGATCGAAAGAGGCTTCAAAGGATTGTTTCAGTGGATTTCCGGCGTAAGTTGCGAGAATAATATGATCTTGAACGATGACCAATTGAGGAGCGGTTTTTTTATTTATCCATTTCCAACAAACTAATTCTGAAGACCCTAAAATTAATTTGAGTGAATCATTATTGAGTGGAAACCCTAAGGCCGTCTCGCAGTTTGTTTTGTTGAGTTGAGCGGCATCTTCCGCTAAGAGCATTTGGCCGTCATTGCGCAGACGAAAGTTATTTTTTTTCAATATTTCAGCAAATTTTTTATCATCCCAAGCTTCTCCGGGGTGAAATCTTTCCCCTAAAGCAAAATATTTCGTAGAAGCGAGCAGTTGTTGTGAGCTGAGTTTGTCGTCGAATTCGCTTTTTAAATTAAATGGATTGAAGGCGTACGTCGATGGGCCAGTAAAAAGGAATAAAAATGACGCAACCGTAATAGTGGATTGTATTCTCAGCTGAAGACTTGAATTCATATATAAAATGTTCTTTAATGAGTTTAAATTAAGGGGCATAACACATAAAATGATGAAGCTAACCACAAGTCAAATACAAAGACTCTCAGAGAAAATTCTCAATCAGTGGAAATCTCAAAATTTAATTACATTCAAAGTCGATGAAAAAGTTGTTCTTCAGGCCGTTAAAGATGTCATCACGGCTGATTTCAAACGTGAAGAACAGCTCGATCAAGATGTCCGCGCCATGGCTGAACAAATTGCCAACCAACACGGTGATGACAGCATGCAAGTCGGAAAAATGTTTCCCATGCTTAAACAAAAATTAGCTAAAGAAAGAAAAATTATTTTATGATTTTATCTGACGAACGCCAAGCTCACTTAGCTAAAATAGCCACCGATAAAGTTTGGGGTGATGATATTGTGGATTTTTCGGATGACGATGAAGCCCTCATGGCCGCTAAGAAGGCTGTTGTTTTTTTTATCCGAGAAGTTATGGATATAGACGTCAAGGCCCGCGAAAAGGTGGCGTCGTTGAAGAGAAATGTTATGGAAGGCACGGGCGAATGGGAAATTTTATATCGTAAGTACTACGAAGAGGAGAAAAATCGTCGTGGCTAAGAAAAAGAAAGTCGTAAAAAAATCTGTCAAGAAGCCAGTCAAAAAAATAGGAACAAAAAAAATAGTTAAAAAGACGGTTCCAAAGAAAAAAGCCCCGGCTAAAGCTAAAAAAGTTGTTAAGCAAAATATTAAACCGCTCGTTATTCAAAAACAAAGTCCAAAAAAAATAGACTACACAAAAGCGGTTACACCGCTAGGTGAACGCTTGGTTGTTCGCGCGGATCAAGCCGAAACGATGACAGCTGGTGGTCTTTATATTCCTGATACAGTTGATACAAGAGAGCGTTATGTCAAAGGCGTCGTATTAGCCACTGGTCATGGAGCAAAAAATAAAAAAGGGCATATTAAGCCTATGGATGTGCAAGTGGGGGATACCGTTTTGTTTCCAGCTTACGCCAGTGTTCGAATTCAATTTAATTCAGAGGAACTACATATCGTAAATGAATCTGACGTTTTAGGAACTGTATAAAGAAAAGGGTGCTCAGTGAAAAAAATATTAAATTTATTAATCGTTTTATGTTCGTTAAATGCCTATGCCATATCGATCGATTGGAGCGGTGGTTATCGTATTGAATACATGTCAGTACCGAATGCATCTTTAGGTGAGCCCACTGCGAGTAAAGATTACGGTTTAAACTACTTGTATCTTCAGCCTAAGATTATCGGTTCAGATGGCATTAACATCATCAGTCGTTTTGATATTTTTGGAAGTGATATTCCTGCTTACAAAAATTCTCAGATGGGATCTTTTTGGGGTGGCGGTTTAGAACGCTCCGGCACATCAGGTCATGGGTCAAATGTCACATCTCAGAATTCAGATTCAATGGGCGTTCGTACCAGCCAACTTTATTTAAATGTAAATCAAGAGTACGGAGCCTTAGTCGCCGGCCGTGCACCAATCGAATTCGGTATGGGGATCACGCATAATGCCGGTCGCGGCGAATTTGATCACTGGATTGATACGCGAGACATGGTTGGATACCGTGTGATTGTTGATAATGTGTCATTCATGCCGATCTTAGCTAAAAGCTATCAGGCTGATTTCGGTTTAGCTTCAACGGTATCTGATCAAATTTTCGTTATGGAATATGATAACAAAGATATCGGAGCTAAAGCCGGTGTGTTTCATCAAACTCGTCGCTCGAGTGATACGTCTAATGATGGTGCTTTGGCGGGATTCTTGGGTTCGACAGGAGCCTTAATGGGTGGATTTAAATCGCAAACGATCAACGTTTTTTTAGAGCGAAAATGGACGGCGTTTGAATTTCGTTTAGAAGGAAGCTTTTTAACGGGAGAAACAGGTATTCAGCATACAAACGGCGAAGAAATTAAGTTAAATGCCTATGCGGTAGCCGCTGAGATGTTATTTCCAGCGAATGAATCCAAATGGGAATATGGCGCTAAATTTGGAGTGGTGAGTGGTGATGATCCAAAAACATCGACCTATGAAGGTTATCAATTGGATCGCAATTATGATATTGCACTACTCATGTTCAATCATCGTTTAGGTAAAACGGATATTTTAGGAAATAGTCCTATTCATGCCAATGATGCTGTTGGTGGAAATAATTTATCAGTTTCAAACTCAGCCGATGATGAAGCCATTGCAAATACCATGTACCTTGCTCCTTCGTTCAAATATTCTTGGAGCGAAAAGTTTGATTGGAAAAATACTTTGGTTTATGCACAGTTGATGACAACTGTTGATAATAATTTTGTAGACTTTAAAAAAGACTTAGGTCTAGAATTGGATACAGAGTTTATTTATAAACCACGTGAACGTGTCACTTGGTCAACTGGAATTGGTTTGTTATTCCCAGGAAATGCTTGGAAAGCTGGAAGCACAAACGATTTCGATAATAAATTTACCTATGGATTAAGTACTAAAGCCGCGATCACCTTTTGACAACAGCATGAATGCAACTTGTACGACATTATAAATGACAACTAGAACACAGTATGTGTGCGGTGAGAGCAGGGCCGGAGGGGAGAAATCCCCTCCGGATTTTTTTTATTTCATGCCGTCTTTTTTTGATAAGTCAGGCTTAATTTCTCTTTAAGTGATTGAGACGTAAACGGTTTTAAAACACAATTATCCACTCCGGCCGCTAAAGCCGACTTAACTTGTGAAAATTCACCTTCGGCTGTGAGTAGAAGGAACGGTAGATTTTTGAATTGGTCATGAGTGCGGACCATTTTTAAAAAATTCAGTCCGGTGCAATGGGGCATATTCAAATCAGAAATAATAAGACCTATTTCTGGGTTCTGTGTTAATTTTTCCCAAGCGATCTGGCCATTTTCCGCTTCTTCAAATTGACTGAAGCCCATACTTTGTAACCCTTTTTTGACCAGCTTGCGCATGGTCATCATATCGTCGACGACTAGAATTTTAATTGAAGTGTTGTACACTATTCCTCCGCTACTTGAGTTATTCCACAAAAATTTATCGGGATTTTTTTTTCCTAAGTGAAGAATTATTTTTAAACTTAGTCAGTTGTTTAAAACTTTTACATTAAAAATCGATTCAAATTGATTACAGAGTTACCTTCTTGGTTGCCGTTTTGCAGTAACCATACTTATGAAAAAAATATTTAGACGTTTCTTTTTGATACACATTCTTTTCTCAGCACTTTTGATTTCTCCGGCTTTTGCTCAGGAAAATTCAGATGAGAGCATTTCTATTCAGCTCGCTGATGGGCAGACAGTATCTATCAAAGCGATGCCTGATGTCGATCAGATGAAAACAGCATTGGGCTTATCCGTATCTGATGAAATTCGAAAAAAAATAGAGAGCAAGGGCGGTAAAGTTGAAGATGTAGATCCACTTAATGGCTGGAAAAATCTGTCTCATCCGGATCAAAAAAAGTTTTCTGACTTAAGACTGAACTACGTCAAGCAAGTCGTAAAAATTTTAGATAAAATGCATGGTCTCATTGGTGTAGGTATAGTAACCGGCGATGCCATTAAGTATACGGTACAAAAAACAAAAAAAGTATTTGTTAAAGTTCAAGAGCCAACCACTTTAGAGAAAAAAGAGATGAGCGAGCGAAAGCGCGCTGTGATTGAAGGCATGGCACGAGCTGTTGACTATAAGATGTGGTTTCAAGCCCCTTTATTAATTAATGCTAATGAATTTGGGGTTCAAGTCTCAGGTGGAGTTATCGGTTTAGGTGGATTTCAGAAAAACGGCGGTGGTGGAGTCGAAGAAGTTGGATTGAGCTTAGCTTTTAATAAAGACTCAAAAGCATTTATTTTTGAAGTATTTCGTAATGGTGAAAGATTTGATAATTCAACCATGCCTGCTTTCAATGTAGGTATTAATGGTAAAGCCAACATAACTATGAAAGCGGCGTCTCAAGACGGCAAAAACAAAGTTTCTGAAGGTTCGACATTTTATCCTCCGGCTTTTCCAGGATCTACCAGCTACGGGCCCGATATGTACGCGGCTGGCATGTCAACAGGAGTTGGCTTTCCACCGCCTCCTTTAGGGGATCTTTTAACTTTCACAAATACTTACAAACGCACTGCCTTGATTAAAATCAGTGTGTCTCCGATGGTCAAAGGTTTTGTTCGAGTGAGCGTCGGCGACTTGCGTGTCCCTCTGAAATCAATTTTATATCGATTTGTTGATATTTATACGGGAATTAAATACTTAGTATCTAAAAAAATAAGCCCTGTCGTTGAAACCGAAGTTAAAATGACCGAGCCTCAAGTCGAAGAAAAAATAATTATGACGTGCGAAGGTCTGTTCGGAGTTTAATCTTCCTCAGAATCTTCGTCTTCTTCATCATAGAGATCGTCGTCTTCATCGTCTTCGTCCTCGTCAAGATCATCGTCTTCAAGTTCCTCTGTTGTTTCAATACGAAGAAGCCATCCTTCTTCGTATGAATCTTCCAGTATAATTTCCGGATTTTCGAGAACTTGAGAATTAACTTCGATCACAGTTCCTTTGACGGGCGAAAAAATATCTAATTGTCCATCGTCTGAGTCTAAAGTTCCAATAGGTGAATCCGCATCAATTTCATCTTGTTCTTGAGGAAGATCAATACTGTTGATTTCAGTGATATCTTCGAGCCCCTCTTCGTTGATACCGATTGTAATAACGCCATCTTGTTCAGAATACCATAAATAGTGCATGAAATTTTTAACATTTTCGCTCACAGAAACCCCTTATTTCGATCGATTTAGAAACAATAATGCCTGATAATTAAAATAAAAACAATAGTCAGAATATTTTTTTGCTCTGAGTTGAGTTATGAGAGCATAGTCGTTATTTTTTTGTCGCGGACGAGGTCGTGTTGTGAGTGGGATTTGTTTTGGTTTTGCCGCTTAATAAATGAGATGTTTTAGCGATTTCTTTATAGGCTTCTTGGCCCCATAATGTGCCGGAAGCTTG
The DNA here is from genome assembly GCA_937871355.1 of uncultured Bdellovibrio sp. Lineage (GTDB taxonomy): Bacteria > Bdellovibrionota > Bdellovibrionia > Bdellovibrionales > Bdellovibrionaceae > Pseudobdellovibrio. Next base: position 1,235 of record CALMPX010000105.1, on the reverse strand, counting down.
GTTGCAGTGGATGCCATCAGACGTTTTAACTTCTGTTTTATCTAAAATTTTTAAACTGTCGATGAAGGTGCATTTACCGCTTATTTCATTTTTAATCAGTGATGCGACTTGCTGTGCGCGGAGGGTACTTTTTTTGTAGAAAGTTCCTATCTTTTTACCTTCTTTTGTACTTTTTCTGTTATCTACAGGTAGGCCATTCTCATCAACCCAGTCGGTCCAAGTGGGACCGACCCAAAAGCACTCGCTCGGTTTACTATTAGACGCTTGTATTTGGCCTAGGATTTTTTGAATATTATTTTTTACGAAAGCGTCGCTCGGTGCTGATTCACGGTAGTCGGCAAAGTTATCGGCGAGTTCGACAATCAAAACATCCGGCTTATCTTTATTCAGCATTGTTGATAATTGATCGACCGTACCCTGAGCAGCCGCGGCTGTCATTTGCGGGCGATCAATGTAGCCGTAGTTTAAGGTTCTTTGTGCGGCATCATGAGACGAATAATGAATACCATTGGCGCTCGCTAAACCTATAGATCGAGCTGACGTGACATTGGAATTAAGAGATAACTCTTTATAGAGACTGTTTCCAAAAGCTCCTACGGTATGAGAATCTCCGATTTGTAAAACCTTAGTGGCCCATGAATCGATACTTAATAGTGTGATCAAAAATAGTGTGAACAATTTCATTTGCAGCCTCTGGTTTTAATGAACCACTCAAAAAGTGTCTCATAATATTCCATTTAAGAGTCTTAAGGTTTTTAATACTATATTACTTCATATATATTCACTTTTTAAAGACTAGATTTCCTTTTGTGAACTTTAGCAAAGTCGATGACTAGGCCTAGGTCACTCATTTTTTAAAATCCGAAACGAGTCAAAACACATAGTTGTAAAAAAATAAATAAAAAAACACGACCTAGGGCTAAAGTTCCCTAGACCTTCATCCGATAGGTTATTCAAGTTGGCATGTAAGAGAAAGTTACGAGCCCTTCTGTCGCAGGAAGGCAGCTTGGGAAAAGTGATGAATCAATCACTCAAAACTTTTCTTAGGCTGTTTTCGATTTTTTTAAGTTTTTGAAAATTGAAAATTATAAATAACAAAAACTATACCAAAGGGGACGTTTTATGGGTATGAGAATTAGTACGAATGTGGCATCACTGAATGCACAAAGATCGTTGGCATCGAACACAAGAGAAAAACAAAAAAGTATGGCGCAGATCTCAACTGGATCGCGTAT
>CALMPX010000104.1 GCA_937871355.1 uncultured Bdellovibrio sp. | reverse complement strand
TTTTTTCATGCATAATTTTAGTATAAACTCGAGAAAGTTCGTTGATTTTATTTTCGATTGATATTTTCATCAAAATAGAATTTGTTTTTTTGAAAAATAAAGTAGCCGCAGCTTGTATTTTTTCCTGCGTCGAAACTGTGTGAGATTGAAGATCACTAATCCAGCAGTTTTTATCGTGGATCCAAAATTCAGAATAACCCGAAGCTTGATTTTTGTTGAGAACAATAAACTGCTCATAAGCGCAGGCCAGGTCAGTGATTGTTTGAAATCCGATCGCGTTGATCACAGAGCTAAGATCTATAATCATAGACTGAGTCCGCATCAGTTCAATTGTATTTTCTAGATTGAGAATAAGAATCGAATTTTTATAAAGTGGATTTTTGGCTTGAAATTTTTTCCATGATTTTCTTAAAGTTGATGAACTTTGATTTAAAACCATGTGAGAAGCGTCGATGAATAAAGGAACACTGGCTTGTTGTAACTCATCAAAACTTTGATTTAAAACTTTAAGCCAAGAAATATTTTTCGATTTATCGGTGGATTGTATTTTAAACTCAGTGGGGAACAAAGGCAGAATGAATTTATTTTTATTAACGAGTTTGTTGGCTTTGAGGCCTTCAATGTGAATTGCAGACAACGCATCAATCGAATGACTTTGAATTTTTTGTACGATAGATGTCGGAGTGATTTCAAAATTGTCATATTGGGAAACCACTGTCGCGATACGATTAAATTTAGCTAGTAAAACTAACGGAGCATCGTTAAAACTTAAATAGGTCTTATCCGATAGCACATGAAAGACGTCGTAATTGTTTTTTAATAAGCGAAAGGGGTGTGTCTGCTGAGAGAACTCAACATGGTGACCAATCAATTGGAGTTCTTGTTGTAAACGAAGGGCTTGATTTTGAATAGGAAGCTGTTTTGAGCTGGTGTGAATGAGTATATAAGCCATTTATTTTGAAAGATTAAACGCATTAAAAATGCGATCCAAGTTTTTACGGTTAGCATCGGGAATTTTTCTTAAGGGGAGCTCTGAAGGTAAAATCCATTCTAACTCAGTATGGTGCTGGGCTTTAGGTTCACCTTTCCAAAATAAAATTTCATAGAATAAAATAATAATTCCAACATCGCCGTAAGAGTGGGTGCAGGCAATTTTCAATTCGCCAACTTCGGCTTCGATGCCTAACTCTTCTTGAAGCTCGCGCGCTAAGGCATATTCAGGTGATTCGCCTAATTCAATTTTTCCGCCGGGAAATTCCCAGAGGCCGCCGAGAGTGTGTGTTTGAGGGCGTTGACCGACTAAAATTTTCCCGTTTTTTTTCAAGCAACCCGCAACTACCGGAATCCAATTTTTTTTAACACGCGGGCGTTTGAGATATTCAGATTGAGAATGAGCGGTGCCATGATCAGATTTTTTTTCTAATGGGACTGATTTGCGATCAGCGTTTTGATTTAGATTTTTCTGACTGCTGTTCGGCAAATTTTGCAACCTTTCTGAAAAAGAACGGACCTTCAAAAATCAAGGTTGAGTACACTTGAACTAAATCGGCCCCTTTTTCTATTCTTTCAAAAACATCTGCTGCTGTCATCACTCCACCGGTCGAAATGATGATTTTTTTTGTTTTTTCATCTGAACAGATTTTTGAAGCCGTTTCCAAGGCTTTGAGCGAAAGATTTTTTAAAGGAGCACCCGAAACGCCACCTTCCGCGGGGAAGAATGGAGTTACATCTCTAGAAGTCGTCGTGTTGGTTAAAATAAAACCATCAATGTCATATTTTAAGCATGTTCGAAGAACAAATTCAAAGTCTTGCTGTGGTAAATCAGGACTTAGTTTAAGCAATAACGGTGGACGGTGTGATAAATTTTTATGATGTACTGTCAAAGTTTGGATGAAAGGCTCGAAACTTTCTGCTTGAGCTAAATCACGAAGACCTGTGGTGTTAGGGCTACTGATATTAATCACGAAAGCATCGGCGACATTTTGAAAATGAGTCATTAGTTTTGTATAATCCAAATGAGCATTTTCATTTGAAGTTGTACGATTTTTACCTAAATTGATAAATAACGGAATTCTCATTTTTCCGCTCTGTTTTAATTTTTCAACATTTTTCAAAACAACGTCACTACCGGCTGAAGGAAATCCCATTTTATTCCACAGAGACCGTGTTTTGGGATGGCGATCCATTATTTTTCCAGGATTTGGTTCTTGCGGCAGAGGGGTTACCGTTCCGATTTCAATAAAGCCGCAACCAAAATTTTGCCAAGCTAAAACTGTTTCAGCATTTTTATCCACGCCACCGGCAATGCCTAAACGATTATGAAAATG
>CALMPX010000103.1 GCA_937871355.1 uncultured Bdellovibrio sp. | reverse complement strand
GCGATTCACACCGAGCTTAAAGATAAAAATGTTTCCGTCACGGCATTGTGCCCGGGTCCAACAATTTCTGGATTCCAAGCAGCAGCAAACTACTCAAATAATAGTCTCATTGAAAAAATTAAATTCCCCACTTCAAAAGAAGTGGCGGAATATGGTTACAAAAAAACAATGCAAGGCCAAGCTATCGCTATTCACGGTCTATCAAATAAAGCTATGCTTTTTCTGGCTCGCTTTGTTCCTCGATCGCTCATCAGCAAAGTAGTTTATGCCTTACAAAAGAAACGCAAAATAAATTAATTAAAATCATTATCGGAGAAAAATATGGAACAATTTGATTTAGTCGTTATTGGTGCTGGACCTGGTGGTTACACGGGAGCTATTCGCGCCGCTCAATTAGGATTAAAAGTCGCGGTCATCGAAAAAGATAAAACTTTAGGTGGCACATGCTTAAACGTAGGCTGCATCCCTTCAAAAGCTTTACTTCACAGCTCTGAATATTATTACGAAGCTAAAAATGATTTTGATAAGCATGGAATCATGATCAGCGATATTAAATTAAATCTTGAAACGATGATGAGTCGTAAAACTAAAATCGTTGCAGATCTCACTGGTGGTATCGAATTTTTATTCAAGAAAAATAAAATCACGTGGCTTAAAGGCTACGGAAAAATTTTAACGGCAACCACTGTTGAAGTCACCACCGCCGATGGAACAAAGTCTGTTATAGAAACAAAAAACATCACAATTGCCACGGGATCAGTTCCCGTTGAATTACCTTTCTTAAAGTTTGATGAGAAAAAAATTCTCTCTTCAACTGGTGCCTTAGCCTTAGATTATATTCCTAAGGAATTTATTGTCGTTGGTGGAGGCGTTATCGGACTGGAAATGGGTTCAGTCTGGGCCCGCTTAGGATCAAAAGTGACTGTGATCGAATATGCCGACGCGATTTGTTCGATGATGGATCAAGATTGCATGACGGTTTTAACTCGCTCCATGAGAAAAATGGGGGTGAACTTTATGACATCAATGAAAGTCACAAACTCAAGATCTGTTGGTGGTCGTGTTGAATTAGATTACGAAGGCGTCGCAGATGGCAAAAAAGCAACGATCCAAGGTGACGTCGTTTTAGTTTCCACTGGACGCAAAGCCTTCACGACGGGTTTAGGTTTAGAAAACGTAGGTATTGCCATTGATGAACGCGGACGTGTCGTAACGAATTCCCATTTACAAACGAACATTCCAAATATCTTCGCCGTTGGTGATGCGATTATTGGACCAATGCTCGCTCACAAATCAGAAGAAGAAGGTGTTGCCGTTGCCGAATTTATCGCGACTGGATACGGACACGTGAACTATAATACGGTTCCCTCGGTGATTTATACTCATCCCGAAGTGGCCAGTGTCGGATTAACAGAAGCGGAATGTAAAACCAAAGGTCATGAAATCAACGTCGGCAAATTCCCTTTCACCGCCAATGCTCGGGCCAAAGCTAAAGGTTCTACGGAAGGCTTTGTGAAAATTATTGCTGATCGTACAACAGATAAAATTTTAGGAGCACACATCGTTAGCGCGAATGCGTCTGAACTATTAGGTGAACTTGTGGTTGCGATGGAGTTTGGTGGATCCAGTGAAGACGTCGCCCGAAGCTTCCATTCTCATCCAACCATGTCTGAAGTCATTCGTGAAGCGGCTTTAGCCGTCGATAAACGTCAAAGACAAGGTTAATAAAAAAGGGCTGTCGTTTTTAATCACCACAGCCCTTTGATTTTTTATGTCTAATAACTGATTACAAACCAATCGGGAAAGATAATCCTAAAACAAGCCCCTTTTCAGTTGCACCATTCAAAGTAATAGCTCCACCTGGAGTCACATCCGCAGTGATATTATCGTATTTCAAATCTTGATATTCAAGATTTACACTTAACACCACAAAATGAAACCCAGCACCAATACGATAACCTTTTCCACCAGAAAATTTAGCATCGTAATTTAATGTAGAAGTTGTCACTTTTTCCGGATCAACCTCACCAGATAAAACATAACCCGCCCAAACTTTTAAACCTACGATAGGCATTTGAATACCTACGACAGGCCCAAGATTATAGGATTTAGCCTTAACATCAGTATTGAATGCCGAATCTTGAAACTGTGTCATAGCATAACGAGCATCAACGCCGACGAATACTATATCACTGGCATCAAAACCTATTCGAGCACTTAGGCCCAAACCATTATTTTTCCCAGTTGATTGGTTAAATACACTGCTGTAATCAACAGTTGTATCTTGATATTGATAAGTAATACCAGGTTCTACGAATAAACCTGCCTGAGAAATTCCAGGCACGCAAAAGGCTATGACTAGTAATATTTTTTTCATCGAAAACTCCTGTTTTTATAAATTATTTATTAATCGACTTTATCTTTAACTTCATGAGCTTTGTCATGAACTTTGTCGCCTGTATTTTTCAAACCATTTTTTACTTTTTTGGCGATACAAGATGGATCATCTTTTCCTTTTGTTGTGTCACAAAATTTTTCAGACATATAACGGCCCGCTTTATTCATTTTGCTTCCCGCTTTGTTTAATTCAGTATTTATTTTTTCAGCTTTTGTCTCCTCAGCGAAAACCGCTGTTGAACACATCAAAATGCCCACTAATAAAATATTTTTCATGCAAACTCCTTTGTTTGTGCTTTATGAGTATCAAAAAAATATTTGAACTGTCATCGCAATTAAGGTTAAGAGTCGTCGAATTCACAACTTCGTAACATCGGTACATTATTCTAGCACAATTATTTTTTAGTGTGCATCAACGACTTTAACCGGACCTTTGCGGAGTTTCACCCACCAAATGGGAAAAATCACCGTTAGCATGATGATCATCATCACGTAGATCAGCTGAATGAAAGTCATCATGAAAACTTGATTTTGTGTTTTCAAGTACAACATTTTTAATGAAGCCGTTGTACTATCTAACATTCCGACCGATTCTGATAATTTATAATTCATACTATTCGCGGCTCCGTGCACAAAGCTCTGAGCCTGGGGATTTAAAGCGCTTAAGTGGTTTGATAAGTCTTGATAGTTCTGATGACTCTTTGTATTTAACAATGTCGCCACTAAGGCTATCCCCGCGCTACCACCAAGTTGGCGGAAAAGATTTAAGAGTCCTGCCACTTGTCCCATCGCAATACCTGAGAACTGACTTAAGATAGATGAATTGATCGGAACGAATAAGAATGCCAAGGCTAACCCACGCATCAGTAACATTCTAAAGATTTCATCTTTAGCCGATAGCGGAGAAAACAATGTCATCATATAAAGACTGCATTCAATGGCCGCGAAACCAATAATAATTAATATTTTAGGATTCGTTCCGGCTTGCATACGTTTACCGATAAATGGCATCAGCGCCATCGTAACCAGTGATCCTGGAATAAACATAAAACCAATTTGTGTCGCATCGTAATGATAAGTTCGACCTAAAAATACCGGAAGTAAAAAGACGACACCGTAAAGATAGAAACCAAGAAGAGCCATCATGGAAACTCCACCTTGAACCGCGCGTTCTTTAAATAAACGCACATTCAAAATTGGATTAGCAACACGAAGTTCCCACCAAACAAATGCTGGCAAACAAATCGCAGCTACTAAAGTATTGGCGATAATCATTTTCGACGAGAACCAATCGTTAGATTCACCTCGTTCAAGTACGTATTGCAAACAACCAATACCAGCCACCATTAAGGCGATACCCATAGTATCTAAAGCTGGTTTTTGATGTGCTGGGTCTAATTCAGCTTCGGTTTTTGGACGATCGAAAATCACCATCGCACCCACGAATAAAGCTAAAATTCCTAAAGGTAAATTGATGTTGAAAATGGACCGCCATCCAAAATGGTCTGTCAGATATCCGCCCATAACCGGACCCAAAGTTGGACCAATCATTACGCTCATTCCAAAAATGGCTCCGGCCATACCGGCTTTTTCTTTAGGGAATTGTTCGTAGATCAAAGTTTGCGAAGTCGGAAGTAGAGCACCTCCTGCTAAACCTTGAAGAATACGAAACACTGTCAGTGTTCCTAAGTTTGGCGCTAATCCGCAGGCCACCGAAGTTAAAGTAAAGAGTATAATGCAACCCAAAAAATAGGTCCGACGACCAATACGCTCACCTAACCACGCCGAAACCGGCAAGATGATGGCATTTGCAATGGCGTATCCTGTAATAATAAGAGAAATGTCTTCGAGTGTCGCTCCTAAGTTTCCCATCATCGTCGGTAACGCCACATTCACAATCGATGTGTCGATAATTTCTAACAGAGAAGCGAGCACAGCTACGAATACAATAAGTTTCGACTGACGAGTCACAAATATCTCCTGTGATGAGGGCCTAGCGAATATGAACTTTAACAGTAGCCGACAAGCCCGCGTGCAATTTCAATTTGTCCTCGAGCGATAAATTTTTAATTTTAATTTTGACCGGAACTCGCTGAACCACTTTCGTGAAGTTTCCGGTAGCATTATCTGGCGGTAATAAACTAAACGTGGCTCCCGTCGCTGAACTGATACTTTCGACTTCGCCGGTATATGTTTTGTCTGGCAATGCATCTACTTTGATATCAACAGATTTTCCGATTTTGATATCTGCAATTTCAGTTTCCTTAAAATTAGCTATAATCCATCTTTCGTCTGAACTGACGAAGCCAACGAGTGGAGCACCGGGGTTGGCCAATTGTCCCACTTCAGCCGAATTACGTGCGATCACCCCGTCAGAAGGTGCTTTTAATTGCGTGTATTCAAAGTTAAGCTCAGCTTGAGTCACACGTGATAAAGCGGAATCATAACGAGCTTTCACATCATTATATGCGGCGGTAGCTCCGTCGTATTGCTGAGCTGAAACGACTGATTTTCCGTAAAGTTCTTTAATACGAAAATAATTTTTTTCGGCATCTTTTTTACGTGCCTCGAGTGAAGTCACTTCACTTTTAGTCGCCGACAATAATGATGAGTAATCGCGATCATCAATTTGTACGAGAACGTCGCCTTTTTTTACTTGCATGCC
>CALMPX010000102.1 GCA_937871355.1 uncultured Bdellovibrio sp. | reverse complement strand
ATTCTCAATCAATCTTAATTTCGCATAACCAACGAGATGCCAAAGTATTCGACGTGTACAAGCTGAATATTAAAACTTTAAAAACCGATTTGATCGTAAAAAATCCCGGTGACTACGAGTCTTACATCAGCGACGAAAAAGGCCAAATTCGTTTAGTAACTCGTTCTGTTGGTGTTGATACAGAAATATTATACCGAGATAACAATCAACAGAAATTTAAAAGTCTTTTAAAATTTGACTATACACGTGGTTTTAATCCTATCGTCATTCATTCTCGAGATACAAAGTTTTTAGCTGTTAGTAATCTCACTCGTGATAAAGCCGCTTTAGTCGAATTTGATACTACAACCAAAAAAGAAACAAAAATTATATATCAAAACTTAGACTACGATTTTGATGGCGCTGTTATTTATTCAGAAAGATCAAAAAAATTAATGGGCTTAAGTATAACCACCTGGAAAAATGAAAATATTTTTTTTGATCCTGGGTTTGAAGCCATGTACGGCCAAGTCGAAGCTTTATTTAAAGAAAAAAATAAGATTATAAAAGATATTTCAATCGGTATGATATCAAGCGACAAAGCGGAAAATTATTTCACGTTTGGTATTTCAGGTGACCGCTCACGCGGAGAATTTTACCTCTACAATCGTGAAAAAAATAAGATCACCTTAATTCAAGAAGCTGCTCCGTGGTTAAAAGCAGATAGCTTAGTTGAAACTAAGCCGATTCAGTTTTTGTCTCGCGATGGATTAACTATTCACGGTTATCTAACTTTACCTCAAAATTATACTGGAAAGCCTATTGCCGCGATTGTTAATCCGCATGGTGGTCCTTGGGCCCGAGATGTATGGCGATTCAATGCCGAAAATCAATTCTTAGCTAGTCGTGGCTACGCTGTGCTTCAAATTAATTTCCGTGGATCGACAGGATACGGTCGAGATTTTCTAAAAGCCTCCTACAAGCAATGGGGATTAAAAATGCAAGATGATAGCACGGATGGAACGCAGTGGTTGATTAAACAAGGCTATGCTCATCCTCAGAAAATATGCATTTACGGGGGGAGCTACGGCGGATATGCGACACTGATGGGTTTAGTTAAAGAACCAGATCTTTATGCCTGCGGTGTTGATTACGTCGGCGTTTCGAATTTATTCACATTCCTTAAAACGATTCCGCCGTACTGGTCTACTTTTAAGGAAAAAATGAATGTGATGTTAGGAGATGAGGTTAAAGATAAAGATCAGTTTATTCAAACCTCGCCAGTTTATCATGTTGATAAAATTAAAGCGCCCTTATTTATTGCTCAGGGAGCGAAAGATCCACGTGTGAATAAAGATGAAAGTGATCAAGTTGTTAAAAAATTAAAAGAGCGTGGAATCGAAGTTCCATACTTAGTTAAAGATGAAGAAGGTCACGGTTTCAGAAATGAAGAAAATCGTTTTGAGTTTTATACTCAAATGGAAAATTTTTTAGAAAAACATTTAAAGTAAGAGGTTAACATGTCATTTGATTATCAAAGTATTAAGCTTGAAGCTAAAGACAACGGTGTTTGGATTTTAACGTTAAATCGCCCTGAGGCTTTAAATGCTTTAAGTATGCCGCTATTAAATGAAATGGGAGATGCTTTACGCCAGTTATCTGAAATGGATTTTGATCATGCCAAAGCTTTAGTGATCACTGGATCGGGAACAAAATCTTTTGTGGCTGGTGCAGACATTAAAGAAATGATCGATATGAATACGGACCAAGCGAGAGCCTTTGCAGAAAAAGGTCAGTCCATTTTTCAAGAACTTAATTTATTAAAAATTCCGGTGATTGCCGCCGTGAATGGTTTCGCTTTAGGTGGTGGATGTGAATTAGCTTTAAGTTGTGATTTTATTATAGCGGCTGATAATGCTAAATTTGGATTACCAGAAGTTTCTTTAGGACTAATTCCAGGCTTTGGTGGAACAGTTCGGTTGTTACAGGCTGTCGGTATGAGAAAAGCTAAAGAATTAACTTTCACCGGTGAAATGATTTCAGCTGATGAGGCTAAACGTTTAGGTTTAGTTTCGGATGTTGTGCCTCAATCCGAACTGATGGCCGCAGTTGATAAAAAAATTACGATGATGTTAACAAAATCTCCTTTAGCTATAGCTAGTTCCAAGAAATCTATATTAGAGGCTTATAGTTTAGAAATCGATAGTGCGTTAAAAAATGAAGCTCATATTTTCTCGGCTTTATTCGAAAGTGAAGATACCAAAGAGGGAACGACGGCGTTTTTAGAAAAACGTAAACCTCATTTTAAAGGATTATAAAACTATGTCTCAAGCTATCGTTCCAACACCATTGAAGAATAATGTACGCATTGTGACTTCGACCGCATTGTTTGACGGTCACGATGCGTCCATTAATATTATTCGCCGTATGCTTCAAGAATTTGGAGCAGAAGTGATTCATTTAGGTCATAATCGGTCGGTTCAAGACGTGGTTAAAAGTGTTCTTCAAGAGGGTGCGCAAGGTGTTTGTATCAGTTCATATCAAGGTGGACACATGGAGTACTTTAAGTATTTGCGTGATGCCTTGAATGAAGCGGGGGCTTGCTATGTACAAATTTATGGTGGTGGCGGCGGTGTCATTATTCATGACGAGAAAAAAGAATTAGAAGCTTACGGCATAGCGCAGATCTTTCATCCTGATG
>CALMPX010000101.1 GCA_937871355.1 uncultured Bdellovibrio sp. | reverse complement strand
CCTCAAGGTCGCGATCTCAGAAAAACATCGCAATCAACCATCGATATGCAATACCAAACCGGAGTCTTCTTTTTACCTCCGGGAATTATTCCGGCGAAGTGGTAATTTACCGGCTCCAGCGTTTTTGAATTTGTAGAGCTAAACTTCGACCAAGACTGGTGTTGATCGGATTTCCGAATAGCGTTTGATCGCTATAACTGAGTGTACCTGACCATTCTTCACTGTAGCTGTAGGTTCCCGATAAAGCCGCCGTGGCGTAGCGTTCAACCATACCCTGGGAAAAAGTTTGTGCGTTTATATGAATCGGATCTTCGTAGGTCCAAGTTAAATTTGAACCTACACGATAATCTTTAAAATTATATCCGGCACCTAATCCCCAGTTTCCACCGAAACCGGGCTCGAGGGTTCCTTGTAATTGAGAATTGCTCACGGTTTTATTAAAAGCTTTATGAATTTCAACTGAGGCGACAAAATCCCACTCACGAATCACTTTCGTTAATAGTGTTCCTATACCTAAAGCCCAGAATCCATTTCCGCGAGAATCTAATCCGCCCATTTCAGAATCAGCTTTGGCTTTCCCTGTGGGTAGCGTGAGCTGAAGAAAACCAATGCCTTTCGGTCGATATTTACTGTAATTCCATTCTGGCAAATATTCATAACCTAGAGATCCCACCACATCGCCTAACCCCGAATAACTTTTATCCAGCTGCGTTCTTTGAACAACCGGAACGGCCGCACCGACTTGCCATAAATCACTGATAATATGCGCGGCTTCAATGCGAAAAGTTTTAACTTGCTGATGTTGATCCCATTTACGCCAGACACCTTGAGAATCCACATTATCAACCACAACGTCCATATTGGTGAAGGACGTTGATACTTGCGCTTTATCATCACTGGTGATGATTGAAGCGGCCGCAGACCCACCACCGCAGCAAGCGGCTGCAAAAATTTTTTGTGTTAAGAAAAAACTAAAGAGTAATAAGAATAATGGCTTCATCGCGAACGATATCCCCGTCTTTGATTTGAAATTTTATTTCCCATTCACCGGGCATAATAAAGAAAACATTTTCAGCACGGTAAGTTCCGATATCCAGTTGTACAGTTTGCGTCGGCGTTGACCCGTGGCCCATGCTCGGCATCCAAAGTAAAACTTGAGGCACACTGAAAGGATTCAATTCTAATGCTGTCGCATCAAAAGTATTAAGACGATAGGTTTTAAAAATAAAACTTCCCACATGAGTTGACGTTGGTTTTTTTTCCCAATACCACGAGAGACAAATTTGTGATCCCTTAAACTGAATGGAACAATCTGACCCAGCTTCATGAGCTGAGTTATTTTTTGTGGATCCATCCTCATTGACGTATTTAGGTTGAGCGCAGCTTAATAAAAATAACAAAGTTAAACCTAGAATTTTTTTCATTTTAAAATCCTTGCAATCGAACAACCTAAAGTGCGACCTTCGGGCCTAGCCACGACTTGACCGAGCTGAATATGAGCTAAAGCCTCTCGTAAAAATTTGTGGTCAGCTTGAGCAAAAGTTTTACTGCTTGAAACGCCGCCCTGATAAAGAATTTTCCCATCGGACTGAATCACAAAAGCATGAGGCGTTTTAAAGGCTTGAAATTGATCAGCCAAAACGGCGTTATCATCTTGAATCACGGTGAATGGTAAAGATTCTTTAGAAAAATACGTTTGTGCCATATCCTCAGGCTCATCCACATTGGAATGTACACCGACGAAATTAAAATCAGGATAATCATGACTCAGAGATTTGAGCTCTTCGATGTGACTGTTTGAACACGGACACTTCGCCGATAAGAAAATCACCACTAAACCTTTTTTCCCTTTGGCTTCCACCGAAACAATTTTATGGCTCAGTAAATTTTTTCCACTCACAATGTTTTTAGAATCAATAGCCGCAAAAACCGATAGATGAGCTATCAATCCGACTAATAAAATTATTTTTTTCATAATTCCTAGATATACGCCGATTTTGACAAAAAGACTAGCTCAACGTGCTGTTGCAAAAGCGACAAATTATCGCTTATTTGAATAAAGTGAGTTATATTTTTGCATCGACTGGAGACACTATGAAGAACTGTCTTATTATATCTATTTTATCAATCACTGGAGTTTCATGTATGCATAAAATCCCTCAAACTGCCCCGACCGACTTTCCACGTGCTGAACAAATCAATCACAATCTCGAAAAACATGGCGATGTTCGCAATGATAAATACTTTTGGCTGCGCGAACGCGAAAATCCTAAGGTCATTAAATACCTCAACGATGAAAATGCCTACACCGATCGTGCTTTGGCTCCTGTTCGTGATTTAGAAAAAACTCTTTTTGAAGAAATGAAACGACGTACAAAAGAAGATGACTCATCGGCTCCTTACAAAAAAGGCGACTATTACTATTATACCCGCTTTGAGAAAGATCAACAGTACCCGATCTATGCACGAAAGCACGGTTCATTAACGGCTGCTGAAGAAATTCTTCTTAATGTTAATATCCTGGCCAAAGATAAATCATACTGCCAGGTCGGAGCCATGGCCCTGAGTCCAAATCAAGAAATTCTAGCTTATGCTGTGGATTTTACCGGACGTCGTTTTTACGATATCTATTTTAAAAATTTAAAAACGGAAAAACTGGATGCTCATGTTATCGAAAAAACCGCTGGAGATTTAGTTTGGGCCGCTGACAATCAAACGCTTTTTTATGTTCAACAAAACGCTGAAACACTTCGTTCCGATAAAGTTTTTAGATTTGATTTAAAAACAAATAAAAAAGAGCAAATCTATTTTGAAAAAGATGATACTTTCAACGTAGGCGTTTATAAATCATTAACTGAAAAATATATTTACATTGCTTCTGGCAGCACCCTGTCGACCGAGATCCGCTATGCCCCTTCAGATAAACCTCATGATTCATTTAAAGTCTTTTTACCGCGAGAAAAAGAGCACGAGTACAGCGTTACCGACGGCGATGATGCTTTTTACATCGTCACTAATAAAAATGCTAAAAACTACAAACTTGTTAAAACGGATTTTCAACATACCGATTCAAAGCATTGGAAAGATGTCATCCCGCACAGTGAAAAAAATTATATCTCCAATGTGACCGTTTTTAAAAATTATTTAGCCGTATCTGAACGTCGCGATGGATTAACTCAAATCCGCATCTTGAGTAAAGATTTAAAAATAGATTACCCAATTTCATTTAGCGATAAAAGTTATGTGGCTGACTTAGGAACTAATCGTGAATATAACACCGAGGTTCTTCGTTACGATTATGAATCCATGAGACAACCCGAAACAACCTACGATTATAACATGACAACAAAAAACCAAGTCTTGGTGAAATCAAAAGAAATTCCCACTTATAATCCAGAGCTCTACGTCACCGATCGTATTTTTGTAGCGGCCCGTGATGGAGCTCAAGTGCCAGTGTCCGTTCTCATGAAAAAAGATACACCGAAGAATGGAACAGCTCCGCTGCTGATTTACGGCTACGGATCCTATGGCTTAAATATGGATCCCTCATTCAGCCCATCCATATTCAGTTTGATTGATCGCGGCTATGTTTTTGCCATCGCTCATATCCGCGGCGGTTCTGAAATGGGTCGTGACTGGTTCGACAACGGCCGCGTTCTGAATAAGAAAAACTCTTTTAATGATTTCATCGATTCGACAGAAGCCCTGATCAAATTGGGATTTGCTAGTCCGAAAAGAATTTTTGCTATGGGCGGCAGTGCTGGCGGATTATTGATGGGGGCCATCACCAACATGCGACCTGATTTGTATAAAGGCATCGTGGCTCAGGTAGCTTTTGTCGATGTGATCACCACCATGCTCGATGATACCATTCCCTTAACCACGGGCGAATATGATCAATGGGGAAATCCAAACGAAAAAAAATATTATGATTATATGAAATCATATTCCCCGTACGATAATGTCACGCCAAAAGCTTATCCCCATATGCTGATTACAACCGGATTACACGATTCTCAAGTTCAATACTGGGAGCCGGCAAAATGGGCTGCAAAAATTCGTGAGTTGAAAACAAATCATTCACTGATTTTATTAAAAACAAATATGGAGGCCGGACACGGCGGCGCTTCGGGACGTTTCGAACGCATGAAAGAAATAGCCACGGAACATTCTTTTATTTTGATGATTGATGAGAAGTATTAGACTGGAATTGAACGCGGTTTTAAATATCAACTGGTGCCCAGTTTCTAAAAAAAAAAAAAAAGAAAAATGATTTCAATAGTC